>JACRGZ010000113.1 GCA_016234155.1 Nitrospirota bacterium
CCGAGTTTCATGGCGAAGTGCTTGACGGTGAAGGGTAGTCCGAGAGCCGTGTGAGGGAAAACCTCACGCACGGTTCGATGAGGGGGAACTGGAAAAACAGGTGACCGCTGTTCGCCTGTTCCCTACTCTACCACAAAGGAGGATGAAAATAGCCCAGCAACTTAATAACTGTTATCCACGAATGTTTCTATCGGGGATAGGGTTTAAAACCAGATTCCCGCTTAAGACATGCGGGAATGACAAATTTGGGGTTATTTTCAGATGAGTGGAGGACAAACAGAATGGATCAGGATGAATTAGCCGCCCAGTGGGAGCAGCAGGTACAGAATGAAGGCAATAAGACAGACGAACCAGGACAGGGGGCATCTCCGGAAGCAGCTCAGGAGGTTAAGGATGCCAAGGCTGCCAATTTTACTCAACTCAGTGCAGTAAATCCGGCAGTGGGTATGAACAATCTTGAGTTCCTCCTTGATATACCTTTACAGGTTTCAGTCCATGTCGGTTCTACGAAGATGTTAATCAAGGACCTGCTGCAGTTAGGACAGGGTTCTATCATAGAGTTAAGCAAGTTAGCAGGAGAACCTATGGACGTCCTTGTGAATGACAAGTTAATTGCAAGGGGGGAGGTTGTTGTTGTGAATGACAAGTTCGGCATCAGGCTCACGGATGTTATGAACGTAACGGACAGGGTAGAGCAGTTGAAATGAAAATCAGTAACTACTCAGCAGGTGTTATTTTTGATCCTCAAGAAAATGAAAAACATATAACAGGAAATGAATAATGAAAAATTAGAAAAGGATGAATCGTCAAGAAACACTTAAACATTTTTAATTTTTTGTTTAGTGTTATTCATTATCATTAAGTTATTTAATATGCTGAGTAGTAACCTTTTTTTAGACGGGGCAGACCTGAGCAGTTACGAAAATCAAATAAAGGATTCAAGCTTACCCTCTCCCCTCAGGGGAGAGGGATGGGTGAGGGGGATTTTCAGATGAAAAGAATATTGTGGTTCTTCATATTATTTATATTCTCGCTGGGTATATTTCAATATGCATTGGCCCAGCCCAATGAACTAACGTTACTGAAAAAAATCAATGTTGCTGCATCAGTAGATAACACAAGGATCGAGATCAGGTTTAATGGGGCGCCGCTCCAGGAAAAGATACACTACCGTGAAGATTCCCTGCAAATAGAATTTCCTGACAGTTTTATCAGCCCTGCAAAACAGTCGTACAAGGTAGAAGATGACATTGTCAAGAATATTGTCGCATATCAATTTGATGACACAACAGTCAGGGTAAGGCTGTTTACTTATGGCAAGTCTGAGAATCTAAGGGATAAGATAAGGTTTTCGAGAGATATTAACAAGGTAATTATAGTGTATAACCAGGAAACAGGAACCCCTGACAAGGAGACACGCGTGTCCCTTCGGGATACAAAGGGGGATGGAAAAGGATTTTCAGATAAAACGGGCATGAGCCCAGGCTCACAAAATGGCATGAAAATCACCCCTCCCCTTAATCCCCTCCCGCAAGGGGAGGGGAGATATGAAAGATTGCCGATAATCCCCCCTCCTTGACGGGAGGGGGTGAGGGGGAGGGTGAACGAAGAGGATTTTCAGATGAAAATAATAAAGTACAGTTGTCGGCTGTTCCTGAAACGGTTAGCCCGCTCCCCTCACCGCCTCAAATAACCCCCCACCCCCCGATAAATACTTCGGGGGCAAGCTTTATTCCTCCCCCCCTTGTGGGGGGAGGATATGGAGGGGGGGGAGAGGGTAAGGGTGAGGGGGTATTATCAAACAACTCTCCGGACATCACCGCCTCGATCTTCAAGATGGTCCTGGCCTTAGGGATTGTACTGTCACTCCTGTTTGCCGCCGTATTCCTCTTTAAAAAGTTTTTCGGCGGCAAAATTGGTCTTGCAGGAAAGGGGCAGCAGATCCGTGTCATAACGAGTACATATTTGGGTCCTAAAAAATCTATAGCAGTTGTAGATGTAGCCGGGGAGAGGATTGTAGTCGGTGTTACTCCTACCCATATCACGATGCTCACAAGATTAAGGAATGATGATGAATTTAAAGATCTCTTAAATGAGCGGATGACATCTCCAAATAATAAGCCAAATAATAAGCCAAATAATGAGGTGGAATTGAATGATGATCTGTGGGAAAAGGTATAACTCTTTGAGGCTCTTGCAAATGTCTATGTCATCCCCGAAATCTTCTATCCCCGATCGAAGCCACTCGGGGACGGATATGATTTTCTGTAATAAAACACTATATTCCCGCTTAAACCATGCGGGAATGACAACATTTTTATACTTTTGCAAGAGCCTCTCTTTATGTAATGCCCTCATCATAGGGGCTATAACCTTTGTCACGCCGGTATATGCCGACAGGTTAGCCTTTGGGGCCGGTCCGGCCGGCGGCAGCCTTTCTCTGCCCAACATAAATATCAGCATTGGCGGGGATCAGGGGACAGGCGGGACTGCCGTAACCATTCAGATACTATTCCTCCTTGCCATCCTCTCTTTAGCCCCGGCCATTATTATCATGGTAACGTCTTTTACGAGGATAGCCGTCATCCTTTCACTCCTCCGTCAGGCGCTTGGCACACCCCAGGTTCCGCCAAACCAGGTGTTAATAAGCCTCTCTCTTTTTCTTACATTCTTTATCATGTCCCCTGTCTGGAACAAGATAAACAGTGATGCCCTGCAGCCGCTCATGATGAATCAGATACCGCAGACAGTGGCCTTCGAGAAGGCTGTCGTGCCGCTAAGGGAGTTTATGCTGAAGCAGGTGAGAGAGAAGGATCTCTCCCTCTTCATAGACATGGCCAAGATTCAAGAACCAAAGGATGTATCCGAAGTCCCCACACATGTAATAATCCCGGCGTTTATGATCAGTGAGCTGAAGACCGCCTTCCAGATAGGTTTTTTGCTCTACATCCCCTTTCTTGTGCTGGATATGGTAGTGGCAAGTGTCCTTATGTCAATGGGTATGCTGATGCTCCCTCCTATCATAATATCGCTCCCATTCAAGTTAATGCTGTTTGTCCTGGTTGACGGGTGGTATCTGATAGTAGGTTCTATTGTAAGGAGCTTTGGGTAACATGACACCGGAGATGGTAATAACTATCGGCAAGAGCGCCCTTGAGACAACAATCCTGATTGCCGCGCCAATGTTACTGGTGAGCCTTGTCATAGGATTGATGATAAGCGTATTTCAGGCTGTAACACAGATAAACGAGGCTACCCTGACCTTTGTCCCGAAGATTATAGTGACATTTTTAGCGCTTCTGGTGTTCTTCCCATGGATGTTGAGGGTGATGCTGGGATTTACGACAACACTGTTTATGAATATACCGGCGTATATTAGATAAAAATACAAAAATCAAAAGTTAAAATGCAAAATGACAATTCAAAATTTAAAATTGAGGAACCGGAAGATTTCTTTTTTTTTGCATTTTACATTACATTTTGATATTTGATATTTGACCTTTGATTTTTTAAAAATGGATATATTAACTCAATTTAACTCATTTATCCTTATATTCGTTCGTATGGCCTCAATGCTGTTTACCATACCTTTCTTTGGGGCTAAAAATGTCCCAAAGGGTTTTAAGATAGGTCTTGCACTGTTTACATCCATTATATTGATAAACATTGTAAGGGTTGACACGTCTGTCATGGCAGGAAATATTTTGTCTCTATCTACGGCTATAGGAGGCGAATTCCTTATCGGATTTACTATCGGCCTTATGGCAAGACTGATATTTACCGCAGTAGAGATGGCCGGCGAGATTATGGGGTTTCAGATGGGGTTTTCAATTGTGAATGTAATAGACCCCCAGACAAGCAGCCAGGTACCTATTGTCGGCCAGTTTCAGACAATCCTCGCCACCCTCATTTTTCTGAGCATTAATGCCCATCACTTTTTCCTGGCGGCTGCAGCGGAAAGTTTTTCCATTGTCCAGCCGATGCACTTTTCTCTCACAGGGGCATTGATGAATGGCATTGTCGGGGCCGTCGGAGAGATGTTTGTCCTTGCCATACGGATAGGCGCGCCGGTAATAGTGGTGCTGCTTGTAACAAATATGGCTATGGCCGTTATCTCAAAGACGATCCCGCAGATGAACATACTCATTGTTGGTTTTCCACTGACCATTTCAGGCGGTATATTGATCATGGCCATCTCACTCCCGTTATTCGGTTATCTGATACAGAAGACCTTTGAGGGGATGAAGGGGAATATAATGGATATGCTGAGCGTGATGGTAAGGTAAAATTAAAATGCAAAATGCAAAATTATGAGGCTCTTGCAAAAGTATAAAAAGGTTGTCATTCCCGCATGTTTTAAGCGGGAATCTGGTGTTTTATTACAGAAAAGCATATCCGTCCCCGAGTGGCTTCTATCGGGGATAGAACATTTCGGGGATGACATAAACTTTTGCAAGAGCCTCTTGTAATTGAAAATTCAAAAATTTAAAGTTTAAACTGTAATTTTTAATTTTAAATTATTAATATGGCTGAACAGGATCTTGAAAAAACAGAACAGGCGACCCCGAAGCGGCAGCAGGAGGCACGGGAAAAGGGGCAGGTGGCGAGGAGCCGTGAGATACCTTCTGTAGCGGTATTGATGGCCGGTACTGCTGTGTTATATTTCCTTTTCCCGCGGATATATTCAAACCTTTTAGATCTAACATCTAATATATTCTCGACGAGCTGGAGTATAGAGCTGTCTGAAACTAATATTTATCCATTATGGGTTGGTGTCTTAAAAGGGATCTTTTTCACAATGCTGCCATTTCTGCTTATAATTGCCCTTGCCGGAGCTGCCGCCAACATCCTACAGTTCGGTTTTATCTTTACCACGCAGGCATTTGAGTTTAAATTGTCACGCATCAGTCCCTTAGAAGGCGTGAAGAGGCTAATCTCCATCCACTCATCGGCAGAGTTGGTTAAGGCCATACTAAAGATAATAATCGTCAGTTATACAGCTTATCTCCTTATCAGGAGGGAGTTCTACAACTTTCCGCTGCTTGTTGATGCAGACATCAACTATATCCTTTCTTATACAGGCCGGTTGACTTTGAGACTCATAATCTGGACAGGCGCCGCACTTACGGTACTTGCCGGTATAGACTTTGGTTTTCAGAAGTGGAAGCATGTGAAAAGCCTTCGCATGACCCGGCAGGAGGTAAATGAAGAGTTTAAACAGCAGGAAGGCAACCCCGTTATAAAGGCAAGGATCAGGAGCCTCCAGCGTGAGATGGCCAAGAAGCGGATGATGGCAGAGGTTCCGAAGGCAGATGTTGTAATCACAAACCCCACCCACCTTGCTGTTGCACTGTCGTATAAACATTAAAAGATGAGCGCCCCGCGGGTAATTGCAAAGGGTGCCGGTATTATTGCAGAGAAGATCAAAGAAATCGCCATGGAACATGGCATTGCCGTTGTAGAGAATAAGCCTGTGGCTCAGAGCCTCTACAGGTTAGTGGATGTGGGAGAAGATATTCCTGCCAATTTCTACAGGGCAGTGGCAGAGATACTGGCGTATGTGTATAAGCTGAAGGGAAAGGGGTAACAGATAAATTAAAAATGCAAAATTACAGAGGCTCTTGCAAAAGTATAAAAATGTTGTCATTCCCGCATGTTTTAAGCGGGAATATAGTGTTTTATTACAGAAAATCATATCCGTCCCCGAGTGTTTCTATCGGGGATAGAAGATTTCGGGGATGACATAGACTTTTGCAAGAGCCTCTACAGTTTAAACTTTAAAATTTTGAATTTTCAATTACAATTTTTAATTTTTCATTTTGAATTTTAAATTATTATTATGGCTGCAACTATAGCAGAGACAAACAAAGGGCTTTTTATATCGCTGACAAGGAACAGTGATGCACTGCTCGCATTATTAGTGATGGGTATAGTTGTCATCATGATTATACCTGTTCCGCCATTTGCTATGGATATGCTCCTGTCATTCAGTATCACGTTATCTATAGTTATCATGTTAGTATCAATGTATATCCTGAAGCCGATTGAGTTTTCTGTCTTTCCATCTGTGCTCCTTGTTGCGACCCTTGCAAGATTGTCTATGAATGTAGCCTCCACAAGGCTGATCTTACTTAACGGCCATGAAGGTTCTGATGCGGCAGGGAAGGTCATAAAGGCATTCGGCAATTTTGTGGTAGGCGGAAACTATGCGGTCGGGATAATAATATTTGCAATCCTTGTTGTTATTAACTTTGTGGTTATTACAAAGGGCGCCGGCCGTATAGCGGAGGTAGCTGCAAGGTTTACCCTCGATGCCATGCCGGGTAAACAGATGAGCATAGATGCTGACCTTAATGCGGGGATGATAGATGAGGCTGAGGCGAGGAGAAGACGGGCGGTAATCGCCCAGGAGGCTGAGTTTTACGGGGCAATGGACGGGGCAAGTAAATTTGTCAGAGGTGATGCCGTTGCCGGGATCATCATAACGGTGATTAACATAGCCGGCGGGCTCGCCATAGGGCTCTTGCAGCATGGGATGGGGATTAGTGACGCAGCCCGGAACTATACCCTCCTGACGGTCGGAGACGGCCTTGTGGCGCAGATACCTGCGCTGATAATATCCACCTCCGCGGGTATAATCGTGACCCGGGCCGCCTCAGAGTCCAATCTGGGGGCGGATGTGTCAAAGCAGATACTCAGCCATCCGAAGGCCATCGGGATCAGCGCCGGGATTATATTCTTTTTTGGATTGATACCGGGGCTTCCGCATCTTGCATTTATAACCTTTGCAATAATTACAGGATTGGTTGCATGGGGGGCCTATTATGTTAAACAGTCGCTTGGCGCTGAGGTTGGTTGGACTGTTCCGTCAGCGCCAATTTCATCTCCACAGGGTAAGGGTGGTACTGAGGCTAAAGGTGAAGGTCACACTGAAGGATTTGAGGGTGTGGCGCCTCTTGATGTTATGGAATTACATCTTGGATACAGCCTCATCCCCCTTGTTGATCCTCAGCAGAAAGGGGAGTTGGTTGAGCGGATAAAGTCTGTGCGGCATCAGTTTGCATCTGAAACCGGGATAATTGTCCCGCCTATTCATATCAGAGACAGTATGCAGCTTGATTCAAACAGATATTCCATCTTGGTCAAGGGGACAGAGGTGGCAAGCGGAGAGGTGATGATTGACCGCTGCCTTGCCCTTAACACTGGAGGTGTAGACAATAGCATACAGGGTATTACAACAAGGGAGCCGTCTTTCGGGCTCCCGGCATTGTGGATACTTCCCCAGGATAAAGAGAGGGCGGAAGTTGCAGGTTTTACAGTGGTAGATCCGTCAACAGTGGTTGTTACCCATCTCACAGAGGTTATAAGGTCTCATGCCCATGAGATTATAGGGCGGCAGGAGGTGCAGTCCCTCCTCGATAATTTTGCAAAAAGATACCCCAAAGTGGTTGAAGAGCTTATCCCCGCCCTCCTTCCACTCGGCGGTGTGGTGAGGGTCCTACAAAACCTCCTTAAAGAGAGGGTGCCTGTTAGAGACCTCCTTACAATACTCGAGACAATTGCTGATTATGCCCCTGTCACAAAAGACCCGGAGATATTAACCGAGTATGTGCGTGCAAACCTCTCAAGGACGATAACTAAACTATATCAGACCGGGAATACCCTGCCGGTGGTTACCATTGAACCTGCGCTTGAGGAGAAGATAAATGCAGCGATACGCCAGACATCCCAGGGTATGCAGATCTCCTTAGAGCCGCGTCTTGCACAGGTACTTATAAATCAGATGAAGGTGATAATAGAGGGTGCGATCAGGAAGGGGATATATCCTGTAGTACTGACATCGCCATCTGTACGCAGCCCCCTCCGGAGGCTTGTTGAGAGATTCATTCCAAATATCATCATAGTATCGTCAAATGAGATATCGTCGGCAGTGAGTATACAACCAATAGATATAGTGAGGTACAGCGATGCAAATTAAAAGATATGAGGCAGTAGATATGCAGGATGCGATAAGGCAGATAAAGGGCGACCTCGGGCCGGATGCGGTCATACTATCCACAAAGAATGTGAAAAAGGGGGACGGTGTGTTCGGTATGTTCAGCAGACAGGTGGTGGAAGTGGTGGCGGCAAGAGATTACAGTGACAGGCCTCAGGAGGGCGGTAATTCATACAAACCGTCAGCGGGGGTGAATGTTACGGAGGGTCTTCTGCAGGATGAACTTCAGAAGATCAGGGAGGGCCTCAGTCTGACCCCCGGTGAGTTGAAATTCATGAAGAGTGAGATAGGGTTGTTAAAGGGGTATATACAGGAACTATTGAGGGGTGGAGAGGATGAACAGACAAGGGGTCTGAATGACAATCTAATCCTCTTTTATAAAAGGTTAGTCTCAGAAGGTATTGACAGGCCACTTTCTTACAGGATAGTGCAGATACTGGAGAATAAACTTTCGCAGGAACAAAAGAATAACATGGAGGAGATAAACAGGTCCGGCCTTGAGCTGCTACAGAAGCAGGTAAAGACTACAGGGCCGCTCTTCAATCAACAGAAAGGACAGAAGATAGCAATTTTTATCGGGCCTACGGGGGTTGGGAAGACTACGACAATCGCCAAGATTGCCGCAAAGTATACATTGATTGATAAAAAGAAGGTTGCGCTTATAACGTTTGATACCTTCAGGGTCGGCGCCGTAGAACAGCTCAAGATCTACGCAAAGATTATCGGTCTACCTGTTGACGTGGTACTTTCACCATCAGATCTGCCGGCTGTGATAGAGAGGAAAAAGGATGCGGATCTTGTTCTGATAGATACAGCAGGCAGGTGCCAGAAGGACAGGATATACATTAATGACCTGCAGGAATTAATCAGGCAGACATCGGTAATAGACTGCCATCTTGTCCTGTCGGCGACAAGCAGTGACAGTGTGCTGTCTGACATTATAACCCGCTTCGGGGATATACCGGTCAATGGCCTGCTTTTTACAAAATTAGACGAGGCAGACAAATATGGGGCGATATTCAGCGCCATGATAAGGGCACAGAAGCCGTTGTCATATTTTGCAACCGGTCAGCGGGTTCCCGAGGACATAGAGCTTGCTGCCCCGGCGCGGTTGTGCAGGCTGATGCTCGGCATGGATGCGGTGAATAGCCATTGATTTAAGTCACCCCCACCCCATCCCTCCCCCCTTGAGGGGGAGGGTAAGGGAGGGGGGTAAAAGAGGGAGGCTAAATGGAGCAGGCATTAACACTCAGAGAGATGGTAAACAAGTCACCTACGCAAAGATGCACAGCGTCCGGCAACAGCAAGGTAAAGGTAATATCTGTGACCAGCGGCAAGGGTGGCGTGGGAAAGACCAACGTTGTCGTTAACCTTGCCCTTGCCCTCACACGGATAGGGAAAAATGTTCTTGTACTGGATGCAGATATGGGGCTTGGCAACATAGATGTAATGCTGGGGCTCACACCTGAGTACAATCTGCATCATCTGATAAACGGGGAGAAGGGGCTCTTAGAGGTGATGACAGACGGGCCCGGGGGGATGAAGATACTGCCGGCAGGTTCAGGGATACAGGAGCTGTCTGAGCTTGCCCCCCATCAGAAGCTCAGCCTCCTCTCTGAATTGGATAAGCTTGATCATTCCATTGATGTCATGCTTATTGACACAGCCGCCGGTATATCAGGTAATGTGATGTATTTTAATACCGCTGCCCATGACATCATCGTTGTTGCCTCACCGGAACCG
Organism: Nitrospirota bacterium; assembly: GCA_016234155.1. GTDB lineage: Bacteria > Nitrospirota > 9FT-COMBO-42-15 > HDB-SIOI813 > HDB-SIOI813 > JACRGZ01. The sequence continues at coordinate 9,740 of JACRGZ010000113.1, forward strand.
ACGTCCATAACTGACGCATATGCTGTTATGAAGGTATTACACACAAAATATGGTGAGAACCGCTTTAAGCTCCTCGTAAATATGGTCAAGGACCCTGCGGAGGGTAGAGAGGTATATCGAAAACTTGGCAGGGTGGCAGACAGGTTTCTCAATATCTCCATAGATTATATCGGGTATATTCTACAGGATAAACATGTCAGTTTGTCTGTAATAAGGCAGAGGTCTGTGCTCGAACTATACCCGCAGGCAGAGGCCAGCAGGTGTTTTGTTGATTTAGCAAGGATTGTCAGCAGGTGGCCGGTAAATCAGCATATTAAGGGGAATATCCAGTTTCTATGGAGGAGGTTGATGGGGGTGGATGCGTGGGGTAAAATCTAATATAGTAACTACTCAGCAGGTGTTATTTTTGATCCTCAAGAAAATGAAAAACATATAACAAGAAATGAATAATGAAAAATTAGAAAAGGATGAGTGATAGCAATAAATTGTCAAAAAACAGTTAAACATTTTTCATTTTTTGTTTAGTGTTATTCATTATCATTAAGTTATTCAATACTAAGAGGGGTGATACTATGGAAAAGACAGCCCATAAAGTAGATAAATACAAGGCAAAAAGCAAGAGCGCCGGGAAAGGTATTATTGACCCGCAGGTCAGAGACAGGCTGATCCAGGAATATGGGCCAAAGATCAAATACATGGCATACAGGTTGTCTTATCGTCTGCAGCCGGATATTGATATAGATGACCTTATCAGCGCCGGGATAATAGGACTTATGGACGCGATGGATAAGTATGACCCCTCAAAAGAGACCCTATTCAAGACATATGCGGAATTCCGTATCAGGGGGGCGATGCTGGATGAGATACGGGCGATGGACTGGGTCCCGAGGTCTGTCAAAGAGAAGGCAGGGCTGCTGTATAAGACAGTGGTCAGTCTTGAGAAAAGGCTTGGGAGACCGCCGACAGCAGAAGAGATTGCAGGCGAGTTAAAGATGAGTATCACCGATTATCAGAATTTTGTGGCACAGGCCCATAGTTCTGCAATGATCAGCATCGAGGACCTCGGTGTCAACCTTGATAATGACAGAGACCTCCTTGAGGTCATCAGTGATCCGGGGAAACGGGATCCGCTGACGTTACTCCTTACCAAGGATACCAAGAAGACACTGACAAGTGCTATAGATAACCTGCCTGAAAAAGAACGCAAGGTAGTAGCCCTCTATTATTACAACGAGCTTACCATGAAAGAGATAGGACAGATACTCGAGGTGACGGAATCGAGGATTTCGCAGCTGCACACCCAGGCGATGTTCAGGCTTAAAGGAAAGTTACAGGAGAAGAACGGATGAAGGGGGATGAAAATCAAAAATCATATTTGATTTGAGGTTATTTTCATATGACTGCACATAACATAGTCAGATCCTGGGGCAAACTTCTGGGCCTTATGTCCCTGTACTCTCCCGACCACCCTGTCGTAAAACGGGTGCTTTCAGATATAGCCGGGAGTATCACACAATACCTTTCTGAACACCCTGAGTTAACAATGGGGGTAGTTGAGCACAAATTGGTGGTTGAAGACACCCGTCTTGAAGAGAGCGGTTTAGTTGAGATAGAGATTGTTACCCTCTTAGAGAGGGGAGGTATAGATACTGTGACATTTGTATATGGAGTAACAGAAGATGAGATCGGGTTGTTATGCAGCGCGATAGTGTCAAAGGAACCGGATATAGAGAGGTCACTGGCGGAAAAGGGTGCATATCATATCAGGGTTAATAACGCCCGTTATGCCAAGGTAAGAGAGGGGGAGGTCGTTACCTCAGAGGCTGGTGGAGAGGTGAGAGGTGAGAGGTGAGGGGGATAAAAGCAGCAAGTTAAAGAAGTTATGCGCTTTTCCGATAAAAACGCTGTCATGATAACAACTTCTGAAAAAGATATAGTGGCGCAGTTAGAGCGTATGAAAGACACTGACAGCGCTGTGCGCAGGGAGGCCATAGAGTCGCTGACCGGTGTAAATGACGGCAGGGCGCTCTATCCGTTGATAAAGGCATTGCAGGATGAGGATGCCGGCATTCAGCAGGCTGCCATGGATGCACTTATGGCATTTGAGGATGAATCTGCTGTCTATAATGTCCTGCCGCTCCTGGCCGACAGGCGTGTTTCAGTAAAAAATATGGCGCAGGAGATAGTGCAGAAGATAGGGGGATACGGTATTGAACTTATTCGCCTCCATATAAAAGACAGGGACGAGGATGTACGCAAGATGATAGCGGATATACTCGGCAGGATAAAAAGACCGGAGGCTGTAGCGATGTTATTGGAGATGTTGGAAGACCCCAACAGTAATGTGCGGAGTTCAGCGGCTGATGGGTTGGGAAGGATGGGGGACTCGTCAACAGTGGAATCCCTTATTGAATTACTCGATAAGGGAGATTGGACAGCCCTTTTTGCTGCTGATGCACTTGGGAGAATAGGGGACAAGAGGGCAATAAGACCTTTAGTCGAGCTTATAAGGTCTTCAGATGCAGAAATGCAGATTATGGGGATAGAGGCCTTAGCCCGTATCGGCGGTGAAGACGCTGTGGATGGTCTGCTCGAGACTATTGACTCTGTAAGACCGGAGGCCATTGGTACGGCAGTAAAAGGTTTAGTGAGGCTTACACATGGGGATATAGAGAAGGCGCTGGACAGATTCGGCAGGGAGGGGTTCTTCAAGCGCCTTGTTGAGGCGATGGATAATGTTGATTTAGAGGAGCCGGATGTCAGGAAGGATTTTATACTGGCCTTTTTGAATGCGGACAGTCCAGGGAGTTCTTATCATATTCTCAGGTTAATATCTGACGTGGATATAGAGAGTATAGAGATAATACAGCATGCTGCAGATGCCCTGGAGAAACTAAGAGATGAAGATACCCTGATCAATGCCTTGCAGGACAAAAGCGATATATGCAGGATGATCGCAATAAGGGTACTTGGCTTACTGAGATGCAGTAAGGTCGTTCCACATCTCTTGACCATTTTTGAAGAGGCAGAGAGGGAGATCAAGCTGGAGATACTCTATACATTGGGGAAGACAGGTGGAAAAGATGCGTTAGACTTCCTGATAGATAAACTCTCTTATGGAGAAGGCCATATACGAGAGGCGGCAGTTGATGCCCTTGGTGTGATGGCTGTGCCGGAGGCGATAGACCCCCTTCTCACACGCCTTCAGAAAGAGGAGTATCACAATGTCATAGGTAAGATAGCAGGCGCCTTAGTCGAGATAGGGGAGAGGCATAACAGCAATAAATTGTTTGAAGGCATGATCTCAAATCTCTCCAGCAAGAACCCCTCTGTCAGAGAGATGGTAATAAAGGGGCTTGGCACTTTAAAGCGGGAGGAGTCTGCTGAATATGTTAAAGGGATGTTAAATGATGAGAGTTGGAGGGTAAGAAGGGCATGTCTTGAGGCGTTGAGATCCCTGAATGTTAAAGGATTACTTGAAGTGCTTGTTATAGCTTCACGTGATGAAAAGGATGAGGTCAGGATGTACGTTGCCCAACTGCTTAGCGAGTATCGGGAAGAGGAATCTGTCAATACACTTATATCACTATTCTCAGACAGTAATGACTGGATTAAATACAAGGCCATAGAAGGTGTTGTCGAACTTAAGGCAAAAAAAGCGATCCCATATCTGATGGAACTTGCACAAATAGGAGAATATACTGTTCAAAGGGCATCTCTATGGGCGCTTGGTGAACTTACGGCCGTGGAAGCCGGAGGGCTGCTAAAGAATATGTCATCCCACAAGAATCCGGAGATTAGGGATACTGCCATACAGGCGTCAAAGAAACTAAATGCTGTCTACTAAGAATATACAAATGAGTAATGATGTCTTTTATACCCTTAGGGATATGATATATGAGCGAAGCGGCATATACTTTTCTGATCATAAAAAGTATATCTTAGAGAACAGGCTCTTAAGGCGTGTGGAAGACGGAGGATTCGGGGATTTTGAGAAATATGCCTACTTTTTGAGGTATGACCATGGAAGGGAAAGGGAGTTCACAACACTCTTTAACATAATAACGACAAATGAGACTAGTTTTTTTAGAGATTCAAATCAATTACATGCCTTCGAATCGGTGGTCTTGCCTCAGACGATGCAGAATATGAGAGAAAAGGGTATCAGAAGGCTGCGCATATGGAGTTCAGCCTGTTCAACAGGGGAAGAGCCCTACACCCTTGCCATGCTCGTCCTGAGCAGGCTTTCACAGGCTGAAGGCCGCGATTGGGATATCGAGATACACGGGAGTGATATCAGTGAAGGGGTGCTAAGTTCAGCAAGGAGAGGGGAGTATAATGACTATTCATTGCGCAATGTCCTCCCTCAATACCTTGACAGGTACTTTTCAAAGAATGGGAATGGCAGATATGCCGTCAGGCCTGAAGTTAAAAAAATGGTGCGGTTAAGCAGCGTCAATCTGTTTGACAATGCATCGCTCCGCATGTTTCGCGGGATGGATATTATTTTCTGCAGGAACGTACTGATATACTTTGATGAGGCTGCAAAGAAAAGGGTGATATCCGGTATTTATGACTGTCTGGTACCGGGGGGATATCTGTTCATGGGGCATGCGGAGTCACTGCTTAATATCTCAAGGGCATTTAAGCTGGTGAATATTAATAATATACTTATATATCAGAAGTAGATGTAGGGAAAATGATACCCCCTCCCTAACCCTCCCCCCCACGGCACCAGGTCGACGGGGAGGGGAGGGTGGGGGGGAGTGCTATATGGATAAGAACATACTCATAGTTGACGACTGCAGGACTACAAGAAAGATCATATCTCTTTATTTAAACGGCGCAGGTTATAAGACTGTTGTGGCAGCCAATGGTATCGAAGCGGTGGAAAAACTGATAGGCACTAAGGTTGATTTTATTATCACTGACTTAAATATGCCGCAGATGGATGGGATTGAGCTGACAAAATGGATACGGAGTAATGCCATGTATAAAGATGTGCCGCTTGTGATATTAACAACGGATCAGGATGATTTACGCAGGGTTAACGGGATTAATGCAGGGGCATCCGCCTTCCTTACAAAGCCTATAACAAAGGAGAGGCTTATTGATGAGGTAAAACGGGTATTTGAGGGGTATAATTATGCTTGATCTTAAAATGAAGATATTGGTGGTAGATGATTTTTCTACTATGCGCAGGATCGTCAAAAATATCCTGAAACAGATAGGCTTTGCAAATATCGAAGAGGCTGAAGATGGGAATAGCGCCCTTGCCAGATTAAGGCTGGGGGGGTATGACCTTGTTATATCTGACTGGAACATGCCGAATATGAGTGGTCTTGAACTGCTGAAGGCTATACGTTCCGACAGTGCGTTAAGCAGTGTGCCGGTGCTTATGGTAACAGCGGAGGCCAAAAAAGAAAATGTAGTCGAGGCGATCAAGTCAGGTGTGAATAATTATGTGGTAAAACCATTTACGGCAGATGTGCTTAAGGATAAGATAGAGAAGGTATTTGAGAATAAATAAAAAGTGGGGGCTGACTCATGCAGGTACAAAAACAGTTTGATAATGTCATACAGCTTGTAGGCTTTACAGTTGGAAATGATAGATTTGCAGTAGACATCTCGGATGTCCACGAGATCAACCGGTTTGAACAGATAAACAGGATACCGGATTTGCCTGAGCACGTGTTAGGCGTTATAGACCTGCGCGGCACAGTTATACCTGTAATTAATTTAGCAGGCAAGCTTGGCATACAGGGGCGGGATGTTACAAAAGATACGAGGATAATCATAGTAGGATTTAATGGAGAGAAGATCGGCATCTTGGTGGATGCGGTATCTGAGGTGTTACGAATATCTGACAACAGTCTTGAGATGCCGCCTTCAATCATGCAGAGTTTCAATTCTGAATATATCCGTGGAATAATCAGGCATAACGGTCAACTTACAGTAGTCATGGATCTACCCCGATTATTCAAGGATTACGGCCTGCAGGGTTTTGTCCCTGACAATGAGATAAATAGCAGTGCGGAGGGTAATAGTATAGCAGCGCCTGCTGCCGACAAGGATGCAGTAATAGATAAGATTGCGGAAGTAACAAAGGCGATGTCCGAGGGTGACTTCCATCAGGAGATCAGCGGAGAATTGTATGGCCAGTTAGGAGAGATTGCAAAGTATATTAACGCAACTATAAAAAAACTCCAGTTAGTTGAACCAAATGTAGCACAAGCGTCTGAGAGGATACCGCAGGCATCTGTCCAGTTATCAGAGATTACCAGGGCCACCGAGGAGGCCACACATAATGTTATGAGCCAGGTTGAGCATGTCCTTGATAACCAGGATATGATACTGCGCCACATAGAAGTTGTTGAGAAAGGCAATGATGTCAGTACTACAATGGGAGAGATAAGACAGATAGTCTCGGAAAATAAAGAGACGCTTCTTGACATTATAACAGGGCTCTCTTTTCAGGACCTGACAGGACAGAAGATTAAGGCAATAGTGGGACTTATAGAGGAGGTTGAGAAACGTTTACTACAGTTGATAGTCGCATTCGGGATGAAGTCGAAAGAGGTGGGACAAGAAGATAATCCGCTGAAAGAATTTACTGAGAACCCTGTGCTCAATCAGGATGTGGTGGATAGTGTACTGAAAGAGTTCGGGTTTGAATAACTTAGTTCCCTCCCCCCTTGTGGGGGAGGGTTAGGGTGGGGGGGGAAGGAGCCACAAATGCCAGATCAGCCGATAGACGAGATGCAGGAGCTTATACAGGACTTTATTGTTGAGACTGAAGAGATATTGGAAGGTCTTGATCAATGTTTTGTCAAACTTGAAGAGGCTCCCGGTGACCTGGAATTAATAAATGAGATATTCAGGGCGGCACACAGTATAAAAGGCTCCGCAGGTTTTCTTGGGTTCACACGTCTTGTCGAGGTAGCCCATCAATCTGAAAATGTATTAAATAAGCTCCGGCAGAAAGAGATGCAGGCTGATCCGGAGACCATAGATATTATTCTTGAGTCTGTTGATGTACTGAAGGGCCTTATTAAAGAAGTCAAGGATGGTTCCGGTGAGTGTGTAGATATTGGCCCGATAAAAAGGAAGTTGGCTTTACTGCTTGAATATGCAGGGGAGAGTAATGCAGGGGATACAAAGGGGCATGAAAATGTAGCCGCAGCCCTGAATCAAGTTCAGGGTAGTCTGCGTCCTGAGGTCGCAGGTAGCAATGAGCAGAAATCACCCCCACCCTTAATCCCCCCTGTCCCCCCTTTAGAAAAGGGGGGTATTTTACAGGAAGGGGAGGGCAAGGGTGGGGGGGGCAGTGAGCAGGAAAAAGACCAGACCCTCAGGATTGACACAGATCGGCTTGATCAGGTAATGGACCTTGTTGGTGAGTTAGTCCTCAGTAGAAACAGACTTGGCAAGATACTATCGGACATAGAGGAATTATATGATGGAGATGAAAAGATTAAAACACTCTTAGAGACCGCCTCTAATCTGAACCTTATAACTACAGACCTTCAGCTTGCAGTTATGAAGATGCGCATGGTTCCTGTAAGAAAGGTGTTCAATAAATTCCCCAGGATGGTTAGAGATATGGCAAGGAGGGCAGATAAAAAGATAAATCTTGAAATGTATGGCGAGGCAACGGAGATTGATAAATCTGTTATAGAAGAGTTGAGCGATCCCCTTGTCCATCTTATCAGAAACTCTATTGACCATGGTATTGAGCCTCCTGCGGAGAGGGTGAAATATGGGAAGCCCGAGTATGGGACTATAAGGCTGGGGGCATTCCAGGAGGGAAATGCCATAGCTATACAGATAGAGGATGACGGCAAGGGGATAGATCCGGCAGTTGTTGAAAGGAAGGCCCGGGAAAAGGGTTTGATAAGGCCTCAGGATATTAAGCTTGCCCCAAAGGAGGTTATAAAGTTTATATTTGAACCCGGTTTCAGTACTGCAGAAAAGGTGACTGATATATCCGGCAGAGGGGTTGGGATGGATGTAGTAAAGACTAATATCAGCCGTATAAATGGTATTATAGATGTTAACTCTGAAGTGGGCAAGGGGACGCAAATAATCCTCAAGATACCACTGACGCTGGCTATTATTCAGGTTCTTATGGTGAAAATTGACGATGAGATCTATGCCCTCCCCCTTTCATCTGTATTGGAGACCTTCAGGGTATCCCGCGGCAGCATAAAATCTGTAGATGGCCAGGATATTCTGAATGTCAGGGATCGTTTGATCCCGTTGGTCAAGCTTAGTAACGTGCTTGATATACACACAGAGGAGACGACAAAAGAATGGGTATATGTTGTACTTATGGCAATTGCCGAAAAGAGGGTTGGGATTATAGTGGATGAATTGTGCCATCAGGAAGAGGTCGTAATAAAATCCGTAGGCACATATTTCACAGATATAAAAGAGGTCTCCGGGGCCACAATTACGGGGGATGGTAAGGTTGGCCTGATATTGGATCCTGGGGCCTTGATTTCCAGGCATAAGGATTTGACCACATGACCAATCCTGTCAAAGTGCTGGTTGTAGATGATTCACCGTTTATGCGAAGGGCAATTGCAGGGATGCTGCATTCAGATCCCGACATTAAGGTAGTAGGAGAGGCCGTAAACGGTGAAGATGCGATACTGAAGGTCAGGACGTTGATGCCTGATATAGTCACAATGGATATAGAGATGCCGCGCATGAATGGGTTGGATGCACTAAAGATAATAATGAAAGAGCATCCATTGCCTGTACTTATGGTAAGTTCTCTGACAGAAGAAGGGGCAAGGGATACTGTAAAGGCGTTAGAGTATGGGGCTGCAGACTATATTCCCAAGAGCCTCTCTGGTAACATAGTAAATATAGTCAATATAAAAAGTGATCTTATTGAAAAAGTAAAACTCCTTGGCAGGTGTAAGGGTAAAATAAAGGGTATCGGGGGTCGGACTCCGGGTGTCGTGGAAAATCATATTGTTTCCACCCTGCACCCTCAAATAAGTATCGTAGTAATAGGTGCGTCTACAGGAGGTCCTAAGGCCTTGCAGGAGGTTATACCGAGACTGCCCAAGAATTTTCCAGCCGGCATACTTATTATACAGCACATGCTCCCGCTATTTACTTTATCATTTGCGGAAAGGATGAGAGAGTTGTGTCAGATAGAGGTGAGGGAGGCCAGGGATGGGGATGTGATAAAGCCCGGCCTTGCACTTGTTGCCCCTGGAGGTTCCCATCTCAGGGTAAGGAGGTGGCAGGGGGGCGAGGCCTATGTAAAGTTATTAAAAGAGCCGCATATGCTGCATATGCCGTCTATAGACATAGCAATGGAATCTGTTGCCCAGGCATTTGCCGGGCGGACCCTCGGCGTGATTATGACGGGTATGGGACAGGACGGGGCTGAAGGTATCAAGTCAATAAAAAATATGAAGGGTAAGGCGATTGCACAGGATGAGGAGACATCTGTTATATTTGGTATGCCAAAGGCTGCTATCGAAAGCGGGCTCATAGATAAGGTGGTCCCCCTCGGCAAGATTGCTGAGGAGATTATAAATATACTGTGAGGGATTTTCAGATGAAAAAGATATTATTCAACTATCTTATGAGGTTCTTGCAAAAGTCTATGTCATCCCCGAAATCTTCTATCGGGGATATGCTTTTTCAAGCACTTAGAACCAGATTCCCGCTCAGAATCCCTGCGGGAATGACAAAATGGGGACTTTTGCAAGAGCCTCTTATTTTTACAGTTATTATCCTCCTTGCAGGAAATACCCATGCCTTTGAATTGAAAGGGTTCGGCGATGTCTCGTTTGAGAAGGTGAGCGGGTCTCAAAGTAAGGAATATAGGAGGGGGAGTTTTGTCTTAGGGGATGTGGATCTCTATATCTCAGAACAGATTGGTGACAGATTAGATATCCTTGGAGAAATCCTGCTTGAGTTGGAAGATGAAGAGGCCGACGTGGAAAGATTTCATATCACCTATACATTTAATGATGCAGTTAAGATAAGGGCTGGAAGGTTTCACACCCCGATCGGGTTCTGGAATACAGCGTATCATCATGGTGCACAGATACAACCATCTATAGACAGGCCTGAGATATTGAAGTATGAACATGAGGGAGGTGTACTGCCTATGCATACGGTTGGTATCAGTACAACAGGCAGGGTTAAAGCGGGTGCATCGGTAATTGTATATGACCTGATGATTGGGAACGGAAATAAGATCGAAGAGAAGGACGGAAAGGGTGTCCTGCACCCAAATGTCAAATATGACGATAATTACAACAAATCTTTTGCCTTTAGTCTGACAGTGAAGCCGGGTGTGGTACCGGATCTAAAGATAGGTATCACAAGTGATATTTTAAGGATTCAAGGCGAGGCGGGCGTCATCCCGACTGTTGATGTGGATCAGACTATTATAGCCCCTGCCATCATATATAATACGGACAATTTGGAGATATGGGGAGAGTATTTCCATATCAGAAACAAAAATAGAAACGGGGATGGGGAGGCTAAAATAAGTAATGGATATTATCTGTTGCTTACATACCTTATTAAAGAAAAATGGATGCCTTATATATTATATGAGACAAGGAATATAGATGGCGGGGATAGTTATTTTAATGCGCTGAATTCAGGGGATATAAATGAGGGCATTTTGGGTCTCAGATATAATATAAGTTACAGGAGTTGCATAAAGGCGGAAGGCAGGTTGATAGAGGAGGGTAATGACCACTACAACGAATATGCGGTGCAGTGGGCAATCTCGTTTTAGCATGAAAGCCTCATGAGCCCAGGCTTACAAAGGGGAATGAAAATATGTTGCCTCAATCCCCGTTTCACGAGGACAAGCTTTGTCATTCCCGAAGTCATTTATCGGGAATCTGCTTTTAAACCATATCCCCGATAAAGGCATTCGGGGATGACAAAAATGGATTTTCGAATGAAGCAATTTTTATTCATAGCAGCAGTTTTAGTGATTATGTTCTCCTCCGTTTCTTATGCCGAAGAGATCGCAATTATTGCCAACAGGGCGTACCCTGCGAACACTATATCTACCCATATATTAAGGGAGATATACTTTGGAGAAAAGGCTATGGAAGGCAACGTAAGGATAAAGCCCTTTGGCCAGAGAAGCCGTGAAATAAGGAAGAAATTCTTAACGAAGGTTCTCGGTGTAAGTGAAGACGGTTACAATGCCTACTGGATTAAGAAGGTCTTTCAGGAAGGCGGCATCCCCCCTGTGATGAAGTCGTCATCTGATGAGGTCATCAGGGCAGTAAAAGAGGAGGATGGGGGGATAGGGTATATATGGAAACATGAAGGGGATGCCTCCGGCATCAAGGTTCTTTTGACAGTAGATGTTGGTGATTAATACATAAAATGAAAACAGACACCCTCATAGGCAACCTGCAAATAGTAACCTTTATGGTGGGTAATGAGCAGTACGGTATTCACATAATGAAGGTGCAGGAGATTATCAGGATTATAGAGGCGGTAAAAGTTCCAAAGGCCCCTGCACATGTCGGAGGGGTCATCAATCTGAGAGGGAAAATAGTCCCGGTCATAGATCTGCGGAAAAGGATGAGGAAGGCCGTCACACCCTATACCGATGCATCAAGAATAATTATAGGTGACACAGGGGGTAGACTGGCTGGCATGGTAGTGGATGCAGTAATTGATGTAATTACGGTGAATAATGATGAGATTGAACCATGTCCATCAATAGATGATAACATGAGATCTAAATTTATAACAGGGATTGGGAAGAAGGATGACAGGCTTATAACCATATTAAATCTGGAGGATTTGCTTCAAACGTAATCCCCCTATTTCCCCCTTTTATAAAGGGGGATTAAGGGGGATTTTTATAAATATTGTTACTAACATGTCTACCGTAGAAGAAATAATACTAAGTGGCTGCGAGATACCACCCATGCCCAATGTGGCCCAGCAGGTGCTCAGCCTGTTGAGCAATCCCGACACTACCGCCGAGAAGCTTCAGGATATTATTTCAGCAGACCAGGCCCTCGCAGCACGAATACTCAAAATTGCCAACTCCCCATTCTATGGGATTCCGAGGGCTATCAGGACCCTTTCTACGGCTATCATGATCCTTGGTTATAAGATGATAAGGAACTCAGTTATTGCAACGGCCACAAAATCGCTCAATAAAAGGATAGGTCTTATGGAGGTAATGATGTGGGAGCACTCGGTAGGTGTCTCCATTGCCTCATATCTGATTGCAAAAGAGATACGATTCCCCGATCCGGAAGAGGCATTTTTAGCAGGCCTGCTCCATGATATTGGGAAACAGATCCTCAATAACTATGATAGTGAAAAATATATGCGGGTAATAGAAAAGGCATACAATGAGAATGTGACATTTTACTTCGCAGAAAAAAGCATATTTGGATTCAGTCATCCGGAGGTAGGCGCCCTTGTAATCAGGAAATGGAGGCTGTCAGAGGAGCTGGAGAATGCAATAAGGTATCACCATGACGGATTCCATACTATTTTGAAAGAAAATCCGGTTAATATTGGGAAACTACCCGTTATAGTCAATTTGGCTGATCTCATATGTTTGAAATTGGGAATAGGAAGGAAGACCCCTTTACCTGAGCTTGACACAGCAAACTCTGATGCAGCCTCACTGCTGAGGCTTACAGAGGACAGCATCCATAATCTGACAGACAGGGTCCTACGGAACTTTGAAGAGGAGAAAGAGACCTTTAAAATGGGGTAAAATATAAAGGAGAAGACCATGAAATTTCTTAATTCCCTAAAACTGAAACACAAGATATTTTTAAGCTTCTGTATAATATCAGCATTATTTTTATTCATTGCAATATTCTCATTTTTGGCAAGTAGAAATATTCAAAGGCAATCTTATATCCTCAAAAACAAGGCATACATATCCTTATTGTATGCAAAGACGCTGATAGAACACTCGGAAAAGATTGTCCAGCATTTTGCAAATGCAGGTATGTTTTCGGATGTGGAAACACTTTCCAAGGCCAAAGAGGTATCTGAACATTTTACATCCACCATAAATGAGTTAAAAGAATTAGATATAAGCAGTGCAGGGAGTTTAGAGGAGATTGACAGCCTGTTTAAAGAGTTTTACAGCAATGGGTTTTTGACAACAGAGGCGCTGATAAACCAGCGAGACCTTTTATCATTGGATAAAGAAATGAAAAGGTTTGGTGAGACGAAGCAGTTACTCCATGCGAAGTTGGGTGCATATTTAAAGACAAAAGACGATTTATTTGGAAAAAGTGTAGAAAATATAGAGAATACCGCTAAGAGGAATAACCTGATAGTCAGTTCTATTACCGTGGCCATGATTATTATCAGCCTGTTGATGGCCTTTTTCATAACAAGGATGATCATAGGGCCGTTGCATCAACTTTCAGGGGCATTTAAGGATATCGCAGAGGGAGAAGGGGACCTTCGCCGCAGATTGGATTCAAAGCGCGAGGATGAGATCGGTGAAGCTGCCAGTGGATTTAATACCTTTGTAGATAAACTTGCCGGTATACTTGGAAAGGTTGTTGAACTGACTCAGCGTGTAGGGTTTTCTGCAATGCAGTTGTCGGCTACAGCCGAACAGATAACCAAGGGGACCCAGAATCAGAATATGCAGGTTGCACAGATAGCCTCTGCAATAGAGGAGATGAGCGCTACTGTTATTGAGGTTGCGAAAAACGCCAGTCAGGCGGCAGATTTTTCCAGGAAGGCATCAGATATGGCGATCAGAGGCGGCGATATTGTGTCAAAGACTGTAGACGGGATGCGAAACATTGCAAAATCTGTTGAAGAGTCTGCAAGCACAATCGAGGAGCTCGGGAGGAGTTCCGACCAGATTGGAGAGATTATTACTGTCATCAATGATATAGCAGATCAGACGAATCTGTTGGCGCTAAATGCAGCGATTGAGGCTGCAAGGGCCGGAGAGCACGGCAAGGGTTTTGCGGTTGTTGCAGACGAGGTGAGAAAGCTTGCCGAGAGGACAACAAAGGCGACCAAAGAGATCAAGGCAAAGATAGAACTTATTCAGGGTAGGACGGCCGGCGCGGTTGATGCCATGAACAGCGGCAGAAAGGATGTGGAGGCAGGTGTGGGTCTGGCGACCGAGGCAGGGGAGAGCCTCAAGAGCATAGTTGAGATAGTCAAGAGTGTCTCCGACATGATACAGCAGATTGCTGCAGCCGAGGAGGAGCAATCTGCCGCAGCAGGTGAGATATCCGCTAATATGGAGAACATTTCAACTGCAACAAAAGAGGCGTCTGCAAGTGTGAAGGATACGAGTAATGCTGCCGGTGAGCTTTCGAAGATTGCGTCTGAGTTACAGGCCATGACAGGGCAGTTTAAGCTGTAGGGGATCACCCCCTCACCCTAACCCTCTCCCCTATGGGGAGAGGGAAGGGTGAGGGGGAGAGGGAAGCATGACAAAGCTGACTAACATACAACAGGTCATATCCAATATTCCGAGTGTCGAGAAAATCCAGCATGTTCAGCAGCAGCAGGCACAGACGGAGCAGTCAAGACTTGTATCCCAGAATCAGAAGGCGGCATCAGCGAAGGGTAAAAAGGTAGAAGACGCAATGCCCTCAGACAAGGTTGAGATAAGTGTAAAGGATGATCATCAGGAGAAGGATAGAGAAAAGGGGAAAAAAGAGGAAGGGGATAAGAAAGAGGGAGAATCAGATCATAATAAGCAGCATATAGATATTCATGTGTGACATGTTACGTAATCCCCTTGCAGACAATTCTCATCCTGAAGACCAAGACCTGTGCCATTTTTTCTTTATGCATAGCATAGCACATCCCTTACAGATTCTATAACACGGTTTTCCTCAAATGGCTTTATGATGAAATCCCTGGCGCCGACCCTTAATGCCTCCATAACTACATTCCTCTGCTCAAGGGCGGATATGACAATAATCCTGGCATCCCTGTCATAATCCAGGATCATGGTTATGGCATCAATCCCGCTGCTCGATGTCAGGGTTATATCCATTGTTACCAGATCAGGGTGTGTTTCCTTGTATATCTGAAGGGCCTGTTCTGCATCCTCAGCCTCTCCCACAACCTGGAAACTGCTTGCCTCAAAGATATCCCTTAACATGATCCTCATCAGCATGGCATCGTCAACTATGAGTATCTTGTTTTTCATGTATGCACCTCTAAATTCTCCCCCCCCCTTTATTAAAGGGGCAGGGCTCCCGTTGCTGCGGAGCATTGCAACGGGAAGGGGGGGGATTTTAGATTGCCGTCACGCATGCACTTCCTTCTTATCAGGCCCTACAATGACCATCCTGCCTGATTCCAGGTGAAATTCTATTCGCCTTCCATAATTTGCCCCGACATCCTCTCCAACTATAGGTATATTAAACTGTTGGAGATAATTTCTTACGGCAGCTATATTATTGGTGCCTATATCAAAGATAGGGGCTAATGTCTTTTTAAATGTAAACATGTTTGCACCGCCTGCTATCTT
Source organism: Nitrospirota bacterium (assembly GCA_016234155.1). GTDB lineage: Bacteria > Nitrospirota > 9FT-COMBO-42-15 > HDB-SIOI813 > HDB-SIOI813 > JACRGZ01. The sequence goes on from JACRGZ010000113.1 coordinate 25,248, forward strand.
GGCTATCAGTTTGTGCCGCTTTATGCCGTATTCATTCTCTAAGGCAGATATCAGGAACGGGATGCCCGTGTTTGCGTATTTTGCCCTGTTCATGTCACCGTTATTCGATACAGGCAGCATGATATGAAGCAGACCGCCGGCCTTATCCCGTGGTGAATAGAGCGCTATGCCTATACAGGAGCCCAGTATAGTCTTTAATATATGTGGAGAAGCAGATACTGCAAGATCCCCCACGCCTACATTTATAATATTCATCTGAAAATCCATTTCTGTCATCCCCGAATGCCTCTATCGGGGATATGGTTTAAAACCAGATTCCCGATAAAAAACTTCGGGAATGACAAAGCTTGTCCTCGTGAAAACGGGGATTGAGGCAACATATTTTCATCCC
>JACRGZ010000018.1 GCA_016234155.1 Nitrospirota bacterium
AAAAGTCCCCATTTTGTCATTCCCGCAGGGATTCTGAGCGGGAATCTGGTTCTAAGTGCTTGAAAAAGCATATCCGTCCCCGAATGGCTTCTATCGGGGATAGAAGATTTCGGGGATGACATAGACTTTTGCAAGAGCCTCACAAGATAAATTTTTCTATCCATACTATTCAGCGTCTATTCAGCATCTATTCAGCATCCCTGGCACATCTGAAACCAAAATTGTTATTTTGGGTCAGGGGGTTAAAAAATATCCTGTTATAAGCCGGTGCGCTGATACCGCATTTATAATATGTGCAGTCATACCATGAACCGCCTCTTACGACCTTATACTTTTCCCCGTAATTTTCATCGGGGTGGGTATTACCGGGGTATGGTTTAAACCAGTCAGATGTCCACTCCCATACATTTCCTGCCATGTCATATACACCATAAGGGCTTTTTCCATTCTCAAAACTCCCAACAGGCATGGTGTCTTTCTTTCCGAACTGGGGCATATTCCCCTTTTTGGCATCAAACTCATTACCCCACGGGAATATGCGTTTATCCGTCCCCCTTGCAGCCTTTTCCCACTCTGCCTCTGTCGGTAATCTCTTGCCCTCCCATTTGCAAAAATCACCGGCATCATACCAATTGACAAACACTACAGGATGGATGGTCCGGTCTTCAGGAAACTCCCCATTGGGCCAATCATCCGGTGCTTTCCTCTTAGTAGTTTCCACAAATCTTTTGTACCGTTTGTTTGTCACCTCAAATTTATCTATGAGAAAGGCATTTAAGACCCTCTTATGTTCGGGTTGACACTTGGGCCACCACTCATTTGTCCCCATCGTAAATTCTCCTGCCGGTATGTAGGTCATGTCTTCAGATGAAGATGATTCCTTCTTCTGCCTGACGGTGTCATCCTGTTGATTACTGTCTGATGTGTAGGCAATGGTTGTCTTCTCATATTTAGAATCAATTGAAATGAACTTATCGCTGAGGCCGCTGTTGTGACAACCGAGACACGAATCATCACGCCTGTAATCAATGGATGGCTTTTTATCGCCTGCATGACAATTAATACATTTTGGCTCTCCACTAACCGGATCATAATCATTTACAAATGCCTGCAATCCCGGTGACGTAAAAGTAATAATAAATAAGAACGTTGAAGATAGTAAGAGTGTGAACAAAAACACCCTAAGGGCCATCTGTCTTTTCCCCCCTGTCTTTTGCCGAAAGATACCTTATGTAAGCGAGGACAGACCATATCTCATCGTCTTTGAGTATAAGGTTCCACTGGGGCATTGCCAAAGCTTCTCCGCCATATGTCCTGTGAATTCCCCTTGAAATAGACTGGAAAAGCGCCTCATCACTCTTCTGCATCCTTTCCGCATCATTGACAAAATCTACCGGGCGGGGAGTCACGCCAATGGATATCGCCCCATCTCCCCTCCCTTCCATCCCGTGACAGTAATAGCAGTATTTGTTATATATGTCTTTCCCGAGTGAAATATCACCCTTTTTTGACGTTATCTTCCCCGCTTCTATATCTTTTCCGGGCTTGTTTAAACCGTCGCTAAAACTGCATCCGGCGATCAGGGTGACGCTTAAAATAAGCCCAAAAAAGAGCGATGCCTCCATCCTCTTAAGGCAGGTATTTAAAAACCTGTACCCTCTCATTATATGTATCTGCAATAAATATATAATTGTCCTTATCAACATACATGCCATTTGGCATCCATAGACCTTCCTTCCCCCCACCGTGAGTGCCAAAGTTAAGCAGTAACTCTCCTGAACGATTAAATATCTGCACAGTATCATAGAGATTGTCAACAACGTAAATATGACCTTCCATGTCCAGGCCTATCCCTTTTGGCTTGGAGAAAGTCCCCAGTATATTCCCCATCTTTCCTATTGATGCGATAAACTTCCCCTCAGGATTAAAGACCTGGAGACGGAAATTCAGTGCGTCAGTAACATATAAATCACCTTTTGAGTCAGTTGATATATGTGTGGGGAAGTTAAACTCCCCGTTATCCTTTCCCCTTTTCCCATAAGAAGAGAGCCTCTTTTTATCCGAAGTTCCCCCCTCATTCTTTAAATCCCCCCCTTTACTCAAGGATTCACCTCCCCCCCCTTTACCCCCCTTTTCTAAAGGGGAGATGGGGGGATTAATATCATACACCCATATCTTATGGTTTTCCGTATCGGCTATGTACAGTTTCTTTCTCGAAGTATCTATAGCAAGGCCGGTCGGCCTCCCGAACTCACCATCCCCTCCAATAGAGTGAATATGTTTGCCAGTTTTATCAAATACAAAGACCTTCTTTAAGATAGAATCAGATACATATAGGTTACCTGCATCATCCAGCGCCACACCCAATGGCGATAACAGCCTTGAAGGCGCCGGTTCATTCTCCAATTTGAACACCTGCCGGTATTTCTTATTCTTGAGATCGAACACATGCACTGTCTGTAGACCAGTATCTGTTACATATACAGAGCCATTTCCGTCTGATAACACGCCGAATGGCCTTTGAATACGGGGTTCCGGTTCCTTGCCAACAACAAACTCAATAATCCTTCTGAAGATAGACTTTTTTACGCCGACATCTTTAAGTGTTTCAATGCTCATTACATAGGCTACTCTGGGCTCGTCAGGCGGCAGAGGCCAGACAAGCCTATCTTTCTGTGGTGGCTCAGGGAATGTAAAGCCGAGGAGGGCAAGTATCATAAGAGAGGCGATGCCTACTGATAAAGTGCGGAGTGCGGAATGCAGAGTGCGAAATTCTGCAAAATGATTCTTAGGAAGTCCCTTTACAAATTTAATCATCTCGATAGCAAATTTCTTTGTCCTCTCTTTTAAATTGTCATTCCGCATTCCGCACTCCGCATTCCGCATTTAGAAGGGTCTGCTTGCCCGCACAAAATATGATTGGATATTATATACAGATTCGGGGTATTTTGTATAGTCCTCACGGAATTCGAAGTTGATGTTGATCTTGCCGAGCTGGTAATTGAGGGCGGAGGTGAAGGTCAGGCGGTTCCTCTCTATGTTTGTCTGTAAGTAGGCCTCTCTTTCTCCCCGTGCATTCATGTTCAGGCTGAGCCGTCTGGTCAGGTATCTGTAATGCGTCCCCTCCAGATATAACGATTGTGAATCCTGTGTGTTTGTAGCGCCCGGGAAATTTGAAAACCTGTAGCCGCCGGCAAGGTTTGTCCCCAGCATCGGGAAATATTCTCCCCTCGTGTCAAAGATAAATGTGTTGCCGTAATCCAGCACGTCAGAGAAATTTGTTGACGCACGGAGTATCCATCTCCTGAAATAACTGCTTATGGCCTCAAGGCGTAATGTCTGTTCCTGTCTGTTGTCAGTTGGGACAATATTATTATTTCTCAGCAAGACAGTATATGCACCCATGATCTGGGCAGCCTGGAGTGTACGGGTCTGAAGGCCTAAGGATGCCGACTGTGTTAATATACCTCCATTAGCTTCTTCCTTGTCCGAAAAGACCATGCTGTAGTCTGCCGAATAATTTGAGTTGAGATTGAACATGTCAAGGAGTTTATAATAGTTGACCCCTGCCATCATTCCTGCCCGGTCTGTCCTGCTTTCGGCGATGCCTGAGACATCAAAATGGTTTAAGATCATATTTGCTGTAATTGACAGGCCATAGAACGGCCGGTGGCTGATGCCCCCGGCGACACGATATTCTTTTGTGTCTGTCTGCTGAGACTTAGTCGCCGAGTAGAGCGCGTCTGTCCTGTAGTCGGTCTTACCGAGGGGACGATAATTCATGTTGTAAGAGATCGTATCCCTCTCAATCTCGCCGCCAGGGGTCTTCCGGAAGTTGTAGCTGCCGCTTTGAGTAAATCGTTCGACCTGATGGAGGAGCCCTATTTCCCCTGTTGTTTCTGATGTGGTTGTAATGCCTGGTGTAAAGAAACTCCCCTTAGGGAAGTATGTCACATTACCGTTCAGGAATAGGGTAGGGGTAAGCCTTGTCTCGCCGCGGATACTATAGCTGCTTACCTTGCTGCTTGTCGGTGGCTTATCTTTTTCTGTGACAAGGTAGTCTGTATACTGGAGATTACCTGATAGAGAGCCTGTCCTGAATTGCTGGGTCAGGCCTAAGTTTGCTATCCTTACCCGTGTGTCTCTATGATTGACCGGGTCATCATACTCTGTGCCTATCTGGAGGAGGGTCACACGGAGTGATGTCTGTGTCCTTATGGTAGTATACCATCCGATGCTGTAGGTATCAGAGATAAGGTCCGGGGCGTTCTCTACAGATATCACATTCCTCTGGGCAAACAAATTAACAGGAAAACGGGTCGGGAGGATGCCCATCTGAAGGCTATACGTA
>JACRGZ010000114.1 GCA_016234155.1 Nitrospirota bacterium
CTCTTGCAAAAGTATAAAAATGTTGTCATTCCCGCATGGTTTAAGCGGGAATATAGTGTTTTATTACAGAAAATCATATCCGTCCCCGAAATCTTCTATCGGGGATAGAAGATTTCGGGGATGACATAGACTTTTGCAAGAACCTCCTATAATAAGCTGATCTCGGCTTCTGTAATCTCTTTATCAACAATCCTGAAGCCACGGATCTCAGTATTCTTATTATCATCTATAGAGATAATTATATATACAGCCTCAGGATAGTAGGCAAGTTCAACATCTGTCTTTGAGGGATAGGCCGGATGTCCTGGATGGGAATGGTATATAGCCTTCAATTCAATGCCAATGGCCCTCATCTCTTTAAAAACCCTGATCTGTTCCTTTGGATCCATAAGGTAAGAGACCCTCGATTTATCTGTATTGCTCATCCTGTAGATACGGGAAATGCCGTCGTCTTTCCCGGCGAGTATACCGCAACATTCGAGAGGAAAGTCCGTCTTTACATGATCAATCATCTCTTTTGAAATGTCAGGGGGTATTTTGAGCATAACAGGAATTCACCCCCACCCTATCCCTCCCCCGTCAAGGGGGAGGGGATGCAGGGGGCGTGAGTGTGTGCTAACGTAGGACGCAGCTCTGTTCATAATCAAGCAATTCAGTAATCTTCTGTTCTTTGCCGCAGAGGGGGCAGTTGGGGTCTTTCCGGGTCTTCACCTTGAGAAACCTCATCTCCAGTGCATTATATATCAATAGGTGAGATGCGAGGGAACTACCCATCTCAAGTATCTCCTTGAGAGCTTCTGTAGCCTGAATAACACCCACAGTGCCGGCAAGGACACCGAGCACACCGGCCTCCTGACAGCTCGGTACTAATCCTGGTGGAGGCGGTTCAGGATAGAGACACCTGTAGCAAGGATGTCCATCGTGCGGTTTCAGTGTAGTTACCTGACCCTCAAATCTGAATATACTCCCCGATATAAGGGGCTTTCCGGCAAAGAAGCATGCATCATTTACAAGAAATCGCGTGGGAAAATTATCTGATCCGTCTAAGACAATATCATAATCCTTTATTATGTCCATTATATTGGCAGATGTTAGCCTCTCTTTGTAAGGGATGACTTTCACATCAGGGTTTAATGCCTCTAAGGTCTCCTTTGCAGACTCTACCTTTGGACGGTCAATGGTCCTGGTAGAATGGAGAATCTGCCTCTGAAGGTTTGAAATATCCACCACATCGTGGTCTATTATCCCAATGGCGCCGACACCTGCTGCGGCAAGATAAAGCGCCACAGGTGAACCAAGCCCCCCTGCACCTGTTATAAAGACCTTCGACTCGCAGATCTTCTTCTGCCCCTTCCCCCCTACTTCTGAGAGGATTATATGCCTGCTGTATCTTTTTACCTGTTCCTCAGTGAAGTCCATAGCCTCTTTAAATTCTAAATCTCCTTTTTACTCTATGATATTACGTTCTATCGGCTCTACCTTCACCCCTTTTGCCTTAAGGGATTCTACGGCCTTCTCTATCTCAGCCGCCTCACCTGTCAGTTCAAGCTCAACCCATCCGGTCTTCTCCCTTACATCCGCCCGCCTTATATTAGTAACCACCTTAAACTCATGACCTATCTGGTAGATGAGAGGTTCTTTTATCTTATCTTCCGGAAAACTAATCCTGATCTTAAAATTCGCCATTTTATCCCCCACAATAAGCCGACCATAAAGGTCGGCGCTACCTGCTACCTGCTACCTGCTACCTGCTACCTGCTACCTGCTACCTGCTACCTGCTACCTGCTACCTAAATTATCCTCCAGCTATTGCAGGTACTATTGAGACCTCATCTCCATCAGAAAGGGCTGTCTCGCTGCCATGCATAAACCTGATATCTTCGTCATTTACGTATATATTTACGAACCGCCGCAGGTTGCCGCCCTCATCATATAGCCTCTCTTTTATCCCCGGATACCTTTCTTCAAGGTCACTTAACAGATCTCCTATTGTCTTGCCTGCCGCCTCAACCTCCCCTCTCCCATCTGTTAATTTACGCAATGGTGTTGGAATCCTTACCTTTACAGCCATATTGTCTCCCAATAAAGGGTTCACCCCTATTTTTTAATACTAAGTGTCTTCTCAAAAGAGTCCATGGATGGCTCTATCCTGACCACATCCCCTACGGCATTTATCACGGCCTCCTGTGTCTTAAGACCATTTCCGGTAACGTATGCCACCACAGTATCATCCTTTGGGATAAGGCCATTCATTGCCAGTTTCTTTAACACAGCTATGGTGACCCCCCCTGCTGTCTCGGCGAATATACCCTCTGTCCTTGCAAGCAGCTTTATCCCTTCTATGGTCTCCCCATCTGTTGCCGTATCAAAAGCCCCTTTACTCTCATGAACTGCCTTCAGGGCATAATACCCATCTGCAGGGTTACCGATTGCAATTGACTTGGCTATCGTCTTTGGTTTGACCGGCTTAATAAAATCACGCCCCTCTTTAAATGCCGTGGCAACCGGGGAACAACCTTCTGCCTGGGCGCCGTTCACCCTTGTCGGTACACTTTCTATAAGGCCAAGCATCTTGAGTTCGTTGAACCCCTTCCATATCTTCGTCAGCAGGGAACCCGAGGCCACAGGCACCACTACATGGTCAGGCGCCCTCCATCCGAGCTGCTCTGCAGTCTCAAAGGCAAGTGTCTTTGATCCTTCAGCATAATACGGCCTGATATTTATATTTACAAATCCCCAATTATACTCACCGGCCACCTCGCTGCATAACCTGTTTACATCATCATAATTCCCGTTAACTGCTATCACAGTCGGGGCATAGATAAGGCTTCCCAGTATCTTTCCTGCCTCAAGATCCCCGGGGATAAAGACATAACACTGCAGTCTCGCCTCTGCCGCATGAGCGGCAACAGAATTAGCGAGATTCCCTGTTGAGGCACATGCAACTGCTGAAAAACCAAGCTCTTTAGCCCTTGTAATGGCAATTGCCACCACCCTGTCCTTAAATGAGAGCGTGGGGTGGTTTACTGTATCATTCTTTATATAAAGCCTATTCAGGCCAAGCTCTGTCCCGAGATTCTTGGCCTCAATAAGGGGGGTCAAGCCTGCATAGAGTCCGACGGTCGGATAACCCTCTACCGGGAGGAGGTCGGCATAGCGCCAGAGGCTTTTAGGGCCGTTTTCTATCCTCTCATGGCTTATATGCCGTTTTATCTCATCGTAATTATAGTCTACCTCAAGAGGGCCAAAACAGAATTCACACACATGCAGTGCAACAGGCGGGTATAACTTCCCACACTCCCTGCACTTAAGCCCCTTGATCTTCTGTTTTAAAATATCAGATACTGCAGACTTCCTGTTCATAATCTATCAGTTCCTTAATGGTCGGATTATCACCGCACACCGGACAGCAAGGATTCCTTCTTATCCTGATCTCTCTGAATTCCATCTTTTGCGCATCGAATGTCATAAGACGGTCAGTAAGCGGTTCACCTATATTAAGTATTAACTTAAGAGCCTCCGTAGCCTGAATAGTGCCTATAACCCCGGCAAGCACCCCTACAACACCCGCCTCCTGGCATGTCGGTATAAGCCCTGGCGGCGGCGGGCTGTTGAACAAGCAACGGTAACAGGCGCTCTTATGTGGAATGATAGAATATATCTGCCCGACGAATCTCAGTATTCCTCCATGAACAAGGGGTTTGCCGGTAAAGACAGCCGCATCATTAGACAAAAACTTTGCCGGGAAATTATCAGTGCCGTCAATGATAATATCATAATCTTTAAAAAGGTTTAAGGCATTCTGAGAGGTTAAAAGGCCATGATATGCATTAACGCGCACATCAGGATTGAGCGCCTCTATCTTCTCCTTTGCAGATATAACCTTTGGTTTGTCAAGGTCTGCGGTATGGTGGATTATCTGGCGCTGCAAGTTGGAGAGGTCTACCACATCACCGTCTATTATACCAAGCGTGCCGACCCCGGCAGCCGCCAAGTAGTATGCTGCAGGTGAACCCAATCCACCTGCCCCAATTACTAATATCCTGGATTCGCGTATCTTTCTCTGCCCCTTCCCGCCGACCTCCGGAAGTATGATATGCCTGCTGTATCGCTTTATCTGCTCGTCAGTGAAGCCCACGCATTATCTCCTCAAGGAAAGGGGTCAAGGGGTCGACCCCTTTACATTCTGAAGTACTTTTCTATACTAATATACCTCTCCCCTGTATCAGGTAACACCGTTACCACATTCTTGCCGGCCCCCAATCTCTTTGCCACAACCATGGCTGCATAAACATTTGCCCCTGAGGAAATACCAATCATGAGACCTTCTTTTTTCGCCAGTAACTTTGCGGTCTCAAAGGCATCATCGTCGCTTACAGGCACGATCTCATCTATAATATCCCTGTTCAACACCTTAGGGATAAAGCCTGCCCCAATACCCTGTATCTTATGCGGGCCTGGAGAACCGCCTGAAAGCACCTGTGACGATGCGGGTTCAACCGCTATTACCTTTATATTCCTGTTATGTCCTTTTAGTACCTCACCTACCCCCGTAATAGTCCCCCCTGTACCTACGGCTGCAACAAACGCATCTACCGCGCCGTTTAAGGCATCCCATATCTCAGGACCTGTCGTCTTCCGGTGCACCTCAGGATTTGCAGGATTTGAGAACTGATCAGGCATAAAGTAACCCGGGTTTTCCTTCAGCAGTCTCTCAGCCTCTATTATAGAGCCCTTCATGCCTTCAATAGCCGGTGTAAGTATCACCTCTGCGCCAAAGGATGCAAGGAGACCAAATCTCTCTGTGCTCATGCTCTCCGGCATTACCAGGATGGCCTTATACCCCTTGACTGCGGCTACCAGCGCAAGGCCAATCCCTGTGTTGCCGCTTGTCGGTTCTATAATGGTATCCCCAGGGTGCAGCCGTCCGGCCTTCTCTGCCGCATCTATCATACTTAAACAGATACGGTCTTTTATGCTGCCGCCGGGGTTAAAGGACTCCATTTTTGCGTAGATATTCCCTTCCGTCATCCTGGAAATATTATTTATCCTGACTAAGGGGGTTCCACCTATTAAGGCAAGGGCATCCTGAAATATTTTTCTACTCATATAAGGCCGCCTCCCATGAAATAGAGAAACTCTATCTCATCACCTTCCTTTAATTTGGTAACTGCGTAATCATCACGCCCTATCATCTTTGAATTAACCTCTACTGCCACCATCCTCGGTTCAACATTCCTGGCATTCAGGATTTCCAGGATTGTTGCCGCCTCTGTCTCTTCATTTTTACCATTGATCCTCAGCCGCATACTTATTATCCCTTCTATCTATTGAGGCTCTTGCAAAACTGTTTGTCATCCCCGAATTCTTCTATCCCCGATAGAAGCATTTCGGGGACGGATATGCCCCCGACTGAATCTATCGGGGGCATATTCCCGCTCAGAATCCCTGCGGGAATGACAAAATGGGGACTTTTGCAAGAGCCTCTATTCAGTGTTAAATTCCTCAATGTATAAGATTACCTACAATAGCAAGAATGCCTCAAAGTTGTCAAGTGTTTGAGCAGGTTTTAAAGAGATTACTCTCGTGGTTTGGATCAAGATCACCTGTGTTCTTGTACAGGAGGTAATGGATTATTTCGTGCTTCCAGCTAAGTCTGTCAGCAAGGAGTATCCTGTTAGGCATTGCAAACTCACCATAGCACATCTTCCCTTTATTATTATCTCCAATGCAGGGAAAATTAGGAGGGGGAAGCAAAACTACGGCAACATCCCAGAATTCGCCATCAAGTCCAGTACACACTGCGGCATCCTTAAATTCCTTCTCAAGCAATTCATAATATGTATTATCTATATAAACACCGGAAGCAGTAGATGCCCCGGAAATATCCGTAGCAGAAGATGAAACATAAGTGCTGCCACAACCTGACAGGAAGAGGCAGAGTGCAATGATGGCCAGCCGCAGGATTATCATATCTCTTTCCAGTTAATATCTTAATGTGAGTTTACCTTACACACTTATTTTGTTCTGCAATTTACATACCTTTTTAATTCTACTCCGACAATTTTGTCATTCCCGAGGGTTTAATCGGGAATCTGGTTTGTTTTATAACCATATCCCCGATAAAAGCATTCGGGGATGACAGGGAAATAGGATTCTTTGCTTTACTATAAAGGATATCGTGTTA
>JACRGZ010000115.1 GCA_016234155.1 Nitrospirota bacterium
AGGCTGACAAGGATCCTTACCTGTATCTATAATATCCGAAGGGGTACCACATGCATATCCACTATCTGCACAAAGAGTATCTGTAGTCTGCCAATCATCATTCTGCGCAATATACTTACCATCAGCAATAGACCAAAGCTGTAACATGGGATTGGACAATGTCCCGGAATAATTGTATGGCGCACCACTCATAGATGGTCCACGTCCCCGAATCAAAACAGACTTATTACCTGTTCCTGCCCCAATTATAAATCCTCCCGTCAGTACATTAAATCCAGTCTGCACAATTGCCCTGGTTGAAAGGTTGTTCAATTTGGGCATAGTTGATGTGTCAGGATCAAATATCTCAAAAATACCTAATCCTGTGCCATCATTAACACCGCTCTCTGTAACTGTATATCTCCCAGGTGGCAGTGTTATTAGCAGGGCTGCCTCATTGCTACATCCCGGCGGAGCCACCGTCTGGTTCGGGTTTGGTTGACAAGGATCCTTTCCTGTAGCTGTAATATCCGAAGGGGTACCACATGCATATCCACTATCTGCACACAGAGAGTCCGTAGTCTGCCAATCATCATTCTGTGCTATATACTTACCCTCAGTAATAGACCAAAGCTGTAACATGGGATTGGACAATGTCCCGGAATAATTGTATGGCGCACCACTCAATGATGGACCACGGCCACGTATCAGAAGTGTCTTTGGACTACTCCCGCCAAGCACAAACCCTCCTGTTACTACATTAAATCCTGTCTGCACAACCGCTCTGGATGAAAGATTGATGAGTTTGGATACATCACCAACATTAGTCGTCTCGGTTGCACTGTTATTAGTCGTATCCGGATCAGTTTCATTCGCCGTAACACTCGCTGTATTGCCAATCATTCCCGCTGGTGGATTGGTGCCTGCTACTATTGTTATCGTTGCGATAGAACCATAAGCAAGTGTGTCAAGGTTACATGTAACAGTAGTCGTTCCACTGCATATCCCCTGGCTTGGCAGTGCTGACACATAAGTCAACGAATCAAGTGTGTCCGTCACTGTCACTCCTGTCGCTGTGCTTGGCCCATTGTTGGTAACTGTAATTGTATAGGTTACATTATCCCCCACTTGTGGCACAGGATCAGGCGAATCGGTCTTTGTAATGGAAAGGTCTGCGCTTGCAGTGCCTGTATTAAATGTGGCAGTGCAGCTCTTGGCGCTGTCCACCGTTACCACGCCATCTGAGCAGTCGGCATCGCCACTCCAGCCGGCAAACACTGAACCTGTGGCAGGTGTGGCTGTCAGGGTTACAGACGTCCCGTAGGTGTATGCCTCACTGCAGTCACTACCGCAGCTAATACCGGCAGGGCTGCTCGTTACAGTACCGCTGCCGGTGCCTGACTTGCTGACAGAAAGTGTGTAGGTCTGTAGATTAAATGTGGCAGTACAGCTCTTGGCGCTGTCCACCGTAACTATACCATCTGAGCAGTCTGCATCGCCACTCCACCCGGCAAACAGTGAACCTGTGGCAGGTGTAGCTGTCAGGGTCACAGACGTCCCGTAGCTATATGCCTCATCACAGTCAACCCCGCAATTAATCCCTCCAGGGCTGCTCGTCACAGTACCGCTGCCGGTGCCTGCGTTGATGACAGAAAGTGTGTAGGTCTGCAGATTAAATGTGGCAGTGCAGCTCTTGGCGCTGTCTACTATAACTATACCATCTAAGCAGTCGGCATCGCCACTCCACCCGGCAAACGCTGAACCTGTGGCAGGTGTGGCTGTCAGGGTCACAACCGTCCCGTAGGTGTATGCCTCACTACAGTCAACCCCGCAGTTGATACCGCCAGGGCTGCTCGTTACAGTACCGCTCCCGGTGCCTGCATTGCTGACAGACAGTGTAACAGTCGGGGCTCCAATACATGTAACAAAGGCGTCCCAGACCCCCCCGCCAAAGGTTCCCTGAATTAGGGGAGGCACAGTTGGAAAAATCGGAAAATTTGTAGAGATGGTCCTCCCGGTGATACAGACCCTTCCTGCGGAATCAGAGGCGATGGCCAGACCCTGATCCTCAAGGCTTCCCCCAAGGTAGGTGGAGTAGACCAGGCTATCACCAGAGGGAGAAATAGACGTGACAAAGGCATCCCAGAGTCCCCCTGCATAGGTCCCTTGAGCAGGAGGAGACAAGACTGGAAAGTCAGTGGAATCGGTCTGACCGGTGACGTAAGCATTCCCTGCGCTATCTATCGCGATACTAGGTGACTGATCTTTACCACTCCCACCCAGGTATGTAGAATAGACCAGCCCATTACCATCGGGATTAAGCTTGGTGACAAAAGCATCGCCATTTCCACCATAGGAGGTATCATATGCACCTGTGGTTGTCGGAAAATCACTTGAAGCAGTATCACCTGTGATATAGGCATTTCCATCACTATCGATCACAATGTTACGTCCTCTATCCACAAAACTCCCATCACTTCCACTTCCACCCAGATATGTAGAATAGACCAGCCCATTACCAACGGAATTAAGTTTGGTAACAAAAACATCGCTCGATCCACCATGGAAGGTATCATATGCACCTGGGGTCGTTGGAAAAGTGCTGGATTTAGTATCACCGGCTATATAGGCGTATCCACCGCTATCCACTGCTATGCCACGACCAATATCTTCACTGCTTCCCCCCAGATAGGTAGAATAGACCAGCGCACTACCGGCAGCATTTAGCTTGGTAACAAAACTATCCTCTTTCCCACCTCCACCATAGGAGGTATCATATGCACCTGATGTCGTTGGAAAAGTGCTGGATTTAGTATCACCGGTTACATAGGCGTTTCCAGCGCTATCCACTGCAATGCCCCGACCGGTATCCTGACCGCTTCCCCCCAGATAGGTAGAATAGACCAGCGCATTACCGGTTGAATTCAGCTTGGTAACAAAGGCATCACTACTTCCAGAGTTAGAGCTATAAAGTGGAAGGTATACCGGAAAGTTGTTAGAACTGGTAATTCCAGTAATATAGACATTTCCAGAGCCGTCTATCGCTATGTCTCGGGCATCATCATCAGAGCTGCCACCAAGGTAAGTGGAGAAGACCATGGCAGTTCCGGAAGGATTAATCTTGGTCACAAAAACATCATCGCCACCACTATTGCTGACTTGAAACGGCGCATAAGTCGGGAAATCAGTGGAGGCGGTATCTCCAACTACATAGGCATTACCATCAATATCCAGCGTAATGCCATGACCATCATCATATGCACTCCCTCCTAAATATGTAGAATAGTCCAGTATTGGGTCAATAACAAGAGGATAGCGTTTATCATACCCGGCTACTTCGAAGCCATATGTAGAGAGGCCTTTATCTGGGTGTTCGGGCCTAATAAGCCTGAAACTTCCAGCCACCTCTACCCGCTTTCCATCAATCTCCTGGTAGATATAAGGCTTTTTTTGAAAGAGTTTCCCTTCCTTAAGACCTATTTCCATCCCGCCATTTTCCAGTACTCTCAAACCATCTACCTCTTCAAACGCCATCTTGATTTTGGCAGGGTCTGCACCCGGCTTAACGATAATATCATACTCAAGCTGACGATCAGTACCATAAAACTTGATGTTAATGCCAGGATAGACCTCTTTGAAAACGACTGCACTGTAGGTCGGGATATTTGTTTTCCATCCTGCCGGGTCGTTACCGATAAAGTAGTTGACCTTGCTTTCCTGCGGATCGGCGGCAATGATCTCCGGATTTTTATTGGCACTGAGGAAGGAAAGCTTGACGAGTTGGGAGGTGATAGCCCCCCCACCCCGGCCCTCCCCCGCAAGGGAGGAGGGAGTAAGCGGAAGAATGTCCTTCTTCTCATTTCTGATCAATGACAGGTAGACACCGTCCTCCGCAAAGAAGGTACTATGTCCGCTCCCCTTCTCGTAGAACTTGACCCTTTTGTCCAACTGCCCATTATTCTGAATGAAATACAGGGGGAGTTTACTGAGGACCTCATGTTCATGGGTATTCATTCCCGTCTGGTGATCCGATTTATTGATGTCAGGGGGAGCTATGCTATGGCTAACTACGGCCATGATGTGGCACATTACTAAGATAATCGCTACTATTCCCACTATTTTTGTGAATAATCTCATAAGACACCTCCTCTGGTTAGCCAATGCCGCCTAAAATGACTCCTAATAGTCACAAACACCTCAGGAATCCCTTTTTCTCCTTTTCTCCATGCAAGCCATCACTATTATACCTGAGCCGAGAAGCAACCATGTTCCAGGTTCCGGCACTGGCCGGACAGCCCAGGCATACATCTCGGACTCCTTGTAGTCTTTTTCCTGGCGACCATATTCAAAGACAAAGACCCTGGAATTAAGAGAATCATATTCCGTACCCGACCAGTAATACCATGACAGTAAGTTATCAAAAGGGCCTGTATTGGATAACCCCCAACCGCTTTGAGGGCAATTACCAGAGGTATCACAATACCCGATGTTCTCTAATTCCACATAATACATATAGGCCATCTCACTGGAAGGGCTAAAGATGTTATACCCTACATCAGTGGAACCATCGTACCTATAATTATTGTTATAACTGACTCCATTCACAGGGAGGGTCTGAGGAAGTCGCCAGTCACTGTAGTTGGCATAGCCAGTAATCGAGTCAAGATCAAAGTCAGTCGTGTTCAAGTAAGTTATCCAGTCATTGGCCTGGTCCCAGGTCATCACACCGGTGGAGAGGAAACAATTGGCTGAATTTGAGCAGTAACCGGATGTGGAGGCAAAGTTTGCGTCTTTAAGCCACATGAGTGTTGAACCGTCGCCGTATGTGGCGTTGTCCCTTATCTGCGTTATGGTGCCGTTTGAATTATCAATAAGTGTGGCTCGTGAGGTAGCAGTAAGCCCAAAGAGTATAAAACTGATTACAAATATGGAAAATACCCTTTTCATTCGATAATTTCTTTCTATTGATGAACTCGTAAAAAGTCTAAAAACGACTATTTCCGTCATCTATTATGTCAGATCAGGAAATGACTTCAGTGAGGTTTGTTCTTCAGGGGATGGTCAGGGATTTTGTCAGGAGGATAAACTACACATGGCCCTTAGACAAGCTCATAGCCCGCCACGGCATTAGGACCTGCTCCTCCTCGCTTCCTTAAACAGAAAATCCTCTGAAGACTATGCCCTCCTTCTCAAAATATATAAAAATACACTTAATGGTCTCGTAAAAAGTCTAAAAACGACTTCTTACGATTCCATCACACTTGTATCCTATAATTCCACAGTTCCTATAATCGCAAGAGTAGTGCCAATGGTTACAATTTGCCGACCATAAAGGTCGGCGCTACGGTAGAATATAGTAACTGAGAGGAACCCACACTCACCCTGACCCTCTCCCTGAGGGAGAGGGAAATTAGAAATCGTGTGTAGGATGGACACAACTTGGTTATCCATTTGACAATAATAGCTTAGTCTGTTTTCTAACTTATTGCTTTATAAGAATTTTTCTTTTCGGTGTGGCAGGATGTATCAAAGATGTGTAAAAAGGTGTCATTAATGTGGCCTTCTATTCGTTGAATATAAATGTAGTCTGGACTGAAGGTTCTACTGAGACCTTGTCCGGCTTTTATGGTATGGCGAAGGCTTCTTTGAGTGGAAATGTGAATCCTATTAGAGGAGAAGAAAGGACATCATCTATAAAGAATATGCCG
The DNA here is from genome assembly GCA_016234155.1 of Nitrospirota bacterium. Lineage (GTDB taxonomy): Bacteria > Nitrospirota > 9FT-COMBO-42-15 > HDB-SIOI813 > HDB-SIOI813 > JACRGZ01. Next base: position 5,688 of record JACRGZ010000115.1, read on the forward strand.
GATAATTTATACCCCATAATTTTTTCATGTCTATCCTGTTATCTTGTCAAATCTTTTTCCTCCGGTGAACTATTACAATAACTGCTTATCGGCTGATGTTTTCATGGAAATAATTTAATCTCATTTAAGCGAATATATCTCGTAAGGATATTTGCAGATCAGGCAAACGGGGAGAAGTGACAATGCCATCTTCCTGATACGAAGCATTCAATTCAAACTGATGCTGTTGGAGGGTGTATACCTCGACCGTCTCTTCTTCCGGATCCACAATCCAGTATTCCTGTACTCCAAACTGGGCGTAGAGACGCTTCTTTTTTACGAGGTCTCTATAGGCAGTGGAAGGGGAGAGGATTTCTATGACGAGGTCTGGGGCGCCTTTTATATTGGCTGCTGTAATAATACCATAGCGCTCCTTAGAGACAAAGATAATGTCTGGTTCAAAGACGTTGTCGTTATCAAGGACAACATCGTATGGTGAGAGGAAGACCTCTCCCATGTTTTTCTCTATAAGATACTGTGTTATCTTGAGATGGAGTCTGCCTAATATTCTTTGATGCCACGTATTTGGCGATGGGGTCATCAGCAATTCTCCTTCTATAAGCTCGTAGCGCTCATCGTCAGGGGTCTTCATATAATCTTCTATAGTATATTTCTTTTTTTCCTGTGGTCGAGTGGCCATATTGACTCTCCAGAAAATGGTTAGATAATTTAACTATAACGAATGTATCAGGTGGAGTCAAGAAAAGCTATGCAAATTTGACAGCATACGGCGACCCCCACGCTGCATTAGACAGGAGGGATCACGTCTATCGTCCTTCTGAGACGCCTGACCACCTTCTCTCTGCCCAGTATGTCAATCACCTCGAATATGCCGGGGCTTACTGTCCTGCCGGTGAGGGCGACACGGACGGGCTGGGCTACCTGGCCCATCTTAAGGCTTTTGTTCGCCATGATTGATTTGAACAGGGTGTCTACGTCATTTTCGGACAGGACAGGCAATGCTTCTATCCCTTTCAGCACATCCTCTAATGCTGGTCTATTCTGTGGTATCAGGAACTTCTTTGCGGCCTCCGGGTCTGTCTCCACGTCTTCAAGGAAGAAATAGCGGGCGGCGCTGGCGAACTCGGTGAGGGTCCTGCAGCGCTCCCTTAATGAAATGATGACTTTGGTCATCCATACTTCATTGAGTTGAGCTTCACCCTCACCCACTCCCGTCTTTCCAAGTTGGGGAGGGGGGGGTTCATCTGAAGTCTTGATAAGTCCTTCCTTTATAAGAAATGGTTTCAGGCATTTTATAATATCTTTTGTTTCCATGTGGGCGATGTAGTGGCTGTTCATCCAGAGGAGTTTTTCAGGATTGAAGACTGCAGCAGCTTTACCAACATGTTCTAATGTGAATTTTTCTATGAGCTCTCCGCGGTTGAAGACCTCCTGGTCTTTGTATGACCAGCCAAGCCTTACAAGGTAGTTTACAACGGCCTCCGGGAGATAGCCCATGTCTTTGTAGGCTATCACTGATGTGGCGCCGTGTCTTTTTGAAAGCCTTGTCCTGTCATGGCCGAGTATCATGGGGAGGTGTGCAAATTGCGGTATGCTGCAGCATAAGGCGTTATACAACTGAATCTGACGCGGTGTGTTGTTGAGGTGATCGTCTCCCCTTATAACATGGGTTATTCCCATTGTGGCATCGTCCACAACGACGCAGAGGTTGTATGTGGGCCAGCCGTCGGAGCGCATTATGATAAGATCATCCATCTGTGCATTGTCAAAGACCACCCTCCCCTTTACAAGGTCGTCAACGATAGTCTCGCCGTCATGGGGTGCCTTGAAGCGTATGGCTGCTTCCCTTCCGGTGATCGGGGCTTTAAGCCCTCTGCACCTGCCATCGTATTTAGGGATGCGCTTTTCTGCAAGGGCTCGTTTTCTGCGCCCTTCAAGCTCCTCAGGCGTGCAGTAGCAATAGTAGGCCTTGCCTTCTTCGAGTAATTTATTCACGTACTGTTTATAGATATCCATACGTTCTGTCTGGCGGTAAGGGCCCTCGTCCCAGTCAAGGCCGAGCCACTGCATGCCGTCTGTGATTGCATTGATGGACTCCTCTGTTGAACGGCTCTGGTCTGTGTCTTCTATGCGGAGGATGAATACGCCGTTGTTGTGGCGGGCAAAGAGCCAGTTGAACAGGGCAGTCCTGACTCCGCCTATATGGAGAAAGCCTGTTGGGCTTGGGGCGAATCTTACGCGGATGTTGTCGGGCATAGCGCTATTTAATCCCCCCCTTCCTGACCAGATGAAGACCTTCAATCCCAGCAAAGTGTTTGTAATTCCGGGTCATGAGTGGGAGTCCTCTGACAATGGCGGTTGCTGCAATGATGGCATCTTCTTTCTCAATGTGTGGATAAGAGTTTCTGATCGCGGAATACTTACTGGTTATTCTCTGATTGAGCTTTATCTCCCTGTATCCTTTCAATGTAAATATGATAGCATCTCGTTCAGAAGCCTTAAGCCCTCCCTTGGATAACAACTCTTTCCGCGTGATAACTGAGTAATAGATATTGATTACTTTATTTTCCAGAATATTTACGAACAACCCACTATTGAAGTAGTCGATAAAAATATCAGTGTCCACCAGCAGGTTTATTTTTGCCACTTAAGGATTTCCTCTAAGAATTTCTCGTCAGTCTTGTCTTTTGATGCCTTGCGTAATTCTCTTACATATTTTACGCTCTCCTTTACATCTGTATGACCATAAGGATTAATCTTCTCTCTGACCAGCGCTTCAAGGTAATGAACCGGATAAATCCCTTTGACCTTCGCCTCACGGATAACAGCCTTTTTAAGTCTGACATCAAAGGATAATGTCCACTTTTCTTTTTTAACGGCGCTCTTAGCCAAACTTACCACCTCCTTTTATACGTATTTTATACGTATAAACTTATAATGTCAAGGTTTTAATTTCTGTGCAATGAGTTTGTTGATGGCTTCGGTGAGCGCTTCGTTGATGGCGCTTTGCATTACATTTGGATTGAATAATGCTACACGGGGCTCTGTTTGGCTCTGGATGGTCATTGTAGAACTGCTCCTGTCATCTACTCTGTAGACCCTGACCTTCAGCCGGACGCTTGTCTTTATATCTGTGTAACCGGGTTTTGATACGGCATCTGCACGCAGCTCTTCAATCTTGCCGGACAATATTATATGGGGCGGGGCTACGGTTATGCTAGTCTCATCTGTCCCTCTGGACAGGAGCTTTGTCTGGTAACCGTGGATCTTCAGGGCGCTGATCAATGCCTCTGTCACGGCTGTGCTTGCAGGATAGGGCCTTATCTCAAACTCATCAACCTGGCCTGTCAGGCGGCTCCTTTTGCCTATGCCCTTTTTGTCAGCCCGCTGATCATCAAAGGGCATTACGGCGATCTGGAGAGGCTCCGTAATTGGGCGTAACTGTTCCTTTAACGCCGGTGTGTATGCCACGTCTACGACGTAGGTGACACTTGGGGCGCAGGCGGTTGAAAGATAAATTAACAGTAGGGTGGGAAATGCCCATCCTACTATATGGCTTTTTGATAATTTCATCTGAAAATCCTGCCTCCCTGTCATTCTGAACTTGTTTCAGAATCTCCTTCCCAAGAGACCCTGAAACAAGTTCAGGGTGACATATTGGATTTTCATCCCCCACAAATAATCGCTTATTCCACCATGAAATGGGCGCGCCTGTTCTGCTGCCAGCACCCTTCATTATGATCAGGGCAAAAGGGCTTCTCTTTGCCGTAGCTGATGGTGGCTATATTTGATGGGTCCACACCTAAGGCAACAATATAAAGTTTGGTAGATTCAGCCCTCCGTTCACCAAGTGCAAGATTATAATCTGAAGTGCCGCGTTCATCACAGTGACCTTCAATGACAATCTTTCTAAAACTTTTTCCTTTTAATACAACTGCGTTGCCCTGCAGTGTCTTCTGGGCATCTTCACGTATGGAGTATCTGTCAAAATCGAAAAAAGCATCACCGATCCCTGCTGCCTTTTTGACGGATGGTGGGGCTGTCTCTGCCTCTTGCATCGCAAGTTTAGATTCTTCAACAACTTCAGCCATAGGGGTCAGTGGTTCAGATACAGCGACATGCTCCACTGCCTTGCCGGTCTCTGCAGTTGATTTAATCGCCGGTTTTGTTTCCTCCCCTATCTCAGACGTGGAGACCCGCTTGGCGCAGCCGCTGACGATGATAATCCCGGTTAAAATGACAATACAGAAGACTAAAGATAATTTACGATTGTTCACTCTTGTCTACCTCCTTTTTTTCGTGGGCGGTGCCCACCCTACTATTGCTTATTGATAATTTCATCTGAAAATAACCCCATCCCCACCCTATCCCTCCCCTTGAAGGGGAGGGGAATCGTTGCGGCGTTACACCTCCACGGGCTTTTCAGAAACAGGCGCTTCCCGCTTTGGCTCTGTCGCATATCTGGCAAGATATGGATGCAGGCGGATCAGACGGGCGCTCTGCTGTTTCTGGTCTATCCAGTGGCCTATAAGCCCGATGGTGCGGGCAAGTATGAAGAACCCGTTCAGGCTCTCAACAGGGAAACCGAGG
>JACRGZ010000116.1 GCA_016234155.1 Nitrospirota bacterium
AAAAACATATAACAAGAAATGAATAATGAAAATTTGCCTCAAAGAACTAAAAGAGACACAAAAAAACACTTAAACATTTTTCATTTTTTGTTTAGTGTTATTCATTATCATTAAGTTATTCAATATGCTGAGTAGTTACAAAATAACACTTGACCCCTTGACCCCTTAGTTCATAATTTTGGATTTTGCCAGAGGGACTTAAGTGAAAATAAGTATAGATATAGATATACTCTTAAAATACGACAGGCCCGGCCCTCGCTATACGAGCTATCCCACCGCCCCTGTCTGGAATGAGGACTTTGGCCCGAAAAAATTTAAGACCAAGATAATCGAGACAAACAGCGGCAGGGAACTGCCGCCGCTGTCGTTGTACTTTCATATCCCTTTTTGCTACTCTCTCTGTTTTTACTGCGGTTGTAACTCTATAATTACAAAGAAGAGGGGGCATGCCAGAGAATATATCTCCTATCTTAAAAGGGAGGTGGAAAATATATCCAGCCATATAAACAGGGAACGGCGGGTAGTGCAGTTACACTGGGGTGGAGGAAGTCCTGACTTCCTGACCCCCTCAGAGATGGAGATACTCTATGGACATATTACTGATAATTTCACGATCGACAGTGAGGCAGAGACCGGTGTTGAATTGGACCCAAGGGAGACTACATTTGAACACCTGAAGGCATTAAAGGGCCTCGGGTTTAACCGTATAAGCATGGGTATCCAGGATTTTGACCCAGTAGTGCAAAAGGCCGTAAACAGGATACAGTCTGAAGAATCCACCCGGCGGATGGTGGAGTGGTGCAGGGGGCTGGGGTTTAACAGTGTCAATGTAGACCTCATATATGGCTTACCATACCAGAGTGCGAAGTCATTCAAAAAGACAGTAGATAAGATTATCGCCATCAACCCGGAAAGGATAGCCGTCTTTAACTACGCCCATGTGCCGTGGATGAAGAGGCATCAGAAGATGATAAAGGAGGAGAGCCTCCCCCGCGGGAGGGAAAAACTTGAGATACTGAAGATGGTAATAGAGGGTTTTACAGGCGCAGGATATATCTATATCGGTATGGACCACTTTGCAAAACCGGGGGACGAATTATGCATCGCCCAGAGGGAGAAGACCCTGTACAGGAATTTCCAGGGCTACACCACTAAGGCCGGTTGCGACCTCTATGGGTTCGGGGTCACCTCGATCAGTATGGTAGGAAACTGCTATGCACAGAATCAGAAGACACTCTACGATTATTACGCAGCCATTGATGCGGGGATTATGGCAACCCACAGGGGGTACGAGTTAAACCCTGATGACCTGTTAAGAAGACACATAATAACCCGGTTTATGTGCGACTTTGAACTTGGCAAAAAAGATGTAGAGGCGAAGTACGGGATCAACTTTGATGACTATTTCAGTGAAGAACTTAAAAGGCTTGAACCTTTTAGGGACGACGGCATGTTAGTACTTCATACAGACAGGATAGAGATAACAGACTCAGGCCGCATCCTTGTCAGGAATATCGCAATGGCATTTGATGCCTATCTCAATATCCCGGGCAAAGAGATGAAGTTTTCGCGGACAATATGACAGATGGTAATCCAACCACGGCTGTTCTATTAATAAATCTCGGCGGTCCGGACTCCTTAGACTCGGTAGAACCATTCCTCTATAATCTGTTTTCTGATCCTGATATCATGGGATATAACAGGGTGTTAAATCCCCTCTTAAGGCCCTTAGCCAGATATATTGCACGGAAAAGGACCCCGCAGGTAAAGAAATACTACAGTATGATCGGGGGGAAGTCACCTATTGTCAAACTAACCATGCAACAGGGAAAGGCGCTTGAAGATGCCCTCTCGGCTTATGGCAATATCTGGGTCTTTGTCTCTATGCGATACTGCCGTCCTACTATAGAAGAGGCTGTTGAAGATATGCTTACATTCCCTTTGAAAAAGATCATAGTCCTCCCCCTCTATCCTCACTACTCGGTGACTACAACAGGGTCAAGTATCAATGAATTTAATCGGGAATTTAACCGGGCCATGAGACAGCCTGGTATCGGAAATATTGAAATATGTACCATTAAAGAGTGGTATGATAACCCGACCTATATAGACGCCATGTGCGATACCATACAAAAGACCATAGAATCACATAAACTGAATATCCGAAAGACCCATATAGTCTTCAGCGCCCATGGCATACCTCTAAGATTCATAAGACGTGGTGACCCGTATGCCAAACAGATAGAAAAATGTGCAGTACTGGTGGCAGGAAAGCTCGGCGCTGCAGAGAATTATCACCTTAGTTATCAAAGCCGTGTGGGGCCATTAAGATGGCTTGGGCCTTCGACTGATGAAGTGCTTAAAGAGCTTGGGAAAAAGGGGGCAAAAGATGTCATGTTAGTCCCTATCAGCTTTGTATCTGACCACGTTGAGACCCTTTATGAGATGGATATACTGTACAAAGAAAAGGCCATGGCATACGGGATAACAAACTTCTACAGGGTCCCTGCGTTAAACGACTCGCCACTGCTTATTGATGCGTTGAAGGATATAGTATTGCAGGCATATATCGGCAACCCGTCCACCTCCTTTTAAATCTTATGCGCAAAGTTCTTGTCATAGGCGGCGGCATATCGGGCCTCACTGTAGCTTACTGGCTGTATAAAAGCGGCCTCGATGTGACCCTCTTGGAAAAAGAAGACAGGGCAGGCGGTTCTATCCGTACAGAAAAGGATAGCGGATATTTGATAGAGTGCGGGCCAAACTCTACACTCGACCTCTATAATGAGGTGGATGACCTCTGCGAATCACTAGATCTCAGTGAGGAGAAGATCTATGGAAATGAGGGTGCAAAAAACCGTTATGTAGTACGAGATGGGAGATTGAGACCTTTACCAATGGGGCCTCTACAGTTCCTGTCTACAGACCTGTGGACTATAAAGGGAAAGCTGAGGCTTATGTGCGAACCCTTTATACGGAAGTCCAATGACAGCCGCGAGGAATCTATAGCTGAATTCGTTATTAGAAGGACAGGCCTGGAGTTCCTGGATTACGCCATTGATCCGTTTGTTACTGGCGTGTTTGCCGGAGACCCCTATCAGCTTTCGCTGAAGAGCTGCTTCCCGAAGATGTATGGCTTAGAGCAGGACTATGGAGGACTTGTGAAAGGTGCATTGTTCGGCAGAAAAGAGAAGGGTGAGCCAAGGCGAAAGATGAGGCTATTCTCCTTCAGAGATGGCCTTGATATACTGCCTGTTGCGCTATGCAAGGTACTTGGTAACCGGTTTGTTGGCGGATGCAATGTATTGTCAGTGAAAAAGGCGGATAGTGGATTCGAAATTATTGCTGAGGCAGCAAATACCCCCATCCCATTGGGGACTGAATTAAATTCTGTCCCCGAAACACGCACAAAAATCCCCTCTCTCTCAGGGAGAGGGTGGGTCATAAAAGCCGATGCAGTTATCCTTGCCACCCCTTCCTGGGCAACCGCCAAAATAATCCATCCCATGACTGAATATGTTGCCGCTCATCTATCGCAAATAAAATATGTTCCTATAGTTATAGTCTTTACAGGTTTTGACAGGAAGCATATTAGCCACAAACTCGATGGCTTCGGCTTTCTTATCCCTTCAAAAGAAGCGATTGCGAAAGGTTACAACATCCTCGGCAGCATCTGGAGCTCTGCCACCTTCCCGAGACGCGCCCCTGAGGGAAAAGCCGCATTTACAAACATGCTCGGCGGGGCAAGGATGAGTGACGTTCCTGAACATAGTGACAGCGAGCTGGTAGATATGACCTTACAGGATCTAAGACTTATACTTGGAATAAAAGAGAAACCGGATTTTGTCAGCGTAATACGCCACACCAGGGCAATCCCGCAATATACCATTGGCCACCAGGAACGTATCGATCGTGTAGGAAAGGCGCTAAAGAATATACCGGGACTTTATCTTACAGGGAACTATATCACCGGCATCTCAGTAGGCCACTGCATCACAGAGGCCACCAAACTTGCAAAAAGTATTTTAACTCCCAATAATCCCCCTTTAATAAAGGGGGATTAAGGGGGATTATTGGGGACTCTCCAACACCACCCTTATAACCGTCTTCACATTCCCCCTCGGATTCCAGTCACCCACCACCTCAATCTTCCGTGGGGCAAGTAATGTCTTCAGAGCATCATATATCTTATTTGTCGCAGCCTCATGCGATATATGCTGATCACGGAACTTATTCAGATAAAGCTTCAGCGAACGCAACTCTACAATATACTTATCCGGCACATAATTTATCTTAATCGTTGCATAATCCGGATACCCGGATCGCGGGCAGAGGCATGAAAACTCCGAAAATGAGATATCAATCACATAGTCCCTGTCAGAATAAGGGTTTTCCCACCTCTCAAGCTCTGCCTTCTTTATCGCCTCCTCACCATATCTCATTTTAACCTCTCAATCGCCCACTCCACATGTTCCCTAACAAGCGGGTCAGGGTCACTTAGTCTTCTCTCCAGCGCCGGCATAATCCCCTTATCCCCGGAATTTCCGATGGCCACAGCAACGTTTCTTAAAAACCTCCCCCATTTTATACGTTTTATCGGACTATTATCAAACATCGACCGAAATCTCTCCTCATCCATACCGATTAAATCAACGAGTAACGGTGCTGTTAACTCTTGCCTGGGTAAAAATGCCTCTTCAGTGGATACCTTGGCAGCACTATTCCATAGACAGACCCACTGGCAGTCGTCACACCCGAATATCCTGTTTCCGATTAATGGCCTCATCTCCAGTGGTATCGAGCCCTTCAACTCACCCAGAAGATACGATATACATTTTCTGGCGTCAAGTATGTAAGGAGCGGTAAGAGCATTAGCCGGACATGCCTCCATGCACCTCGTACATTCACCACACTGATCTGCTCCCGGTTCATCAAAGTCAAGTTCTGTATCAAGCAGTAATACACCAAGCAATGACCATGAACCGGTATTTTGGCTTACAACAAGCGAATGTTTTCCCATCCATCCCAGACCGGCCATAACAGCAAGGTGCTTCTCAAGCACCGGCCCTGTGTCCACATATATTTTACCATGGACCCTGCCATCTGTAAGGGTATCTATATATGACAGGAGTTCTTTTAACCTTGATTTGATAACCTTGTGATAGTCCT
>JACRGZ010000118.1 GCA_016234155.1 Nitrospirota bacterium
AGAAAATACTGCTATACCCCTGTATTTCCGCATGTGTTATTAATTAGCCTAAAAAAAATATCTTGTCAACTAAAATAATACTTGACCTTCTATATGTGCAGGTTTAAAATATTTTAGAAGTATGAAACGCCCATGAGCCTCAGGCTCACAAAGGGGCATGAAAACCCCTCACCCTACCCTCTCCCCTAAGGGGAGAGGGTAGGGTGAGGGGGTTACGAAGGGCATTTTCAGATGAACAGGAGGTAAAAACATGTTTGGCTTAGGCATGCCTGAGTTGCTGGTAATCCTCGTGATTATCGTGATTATCTTCGGTGTGGGGAAGCTTCCGCAGATTGGCGAGGGTCTTGGAAAGGCCATCAGCGGATTCAAAAAAGGCCTCTCAGAGACACCAAAGGTTGAGGATATGAAACAGAGGAACGAGAACGAGAAAGACTCGCGATCCGGCTGACTTTACCGTAAGAGGATATAAACGATGTTTGGTATCGGCACGCCAGAGCTTATACTGATAATTGTTATTGCTTTGCTTGTTGTAGGCCCTAAGGAATTACCAAAATTGGGAAGAGATTTTGGTAAGGTATTCAGGAGTTTTCAGCGGGCAAAAGACGATATAAAAGATAGTATTACAAAAGAGATAGGGAATGCAGGCATAGATGCCGAGTATACCGTTGATGAAGAAAAAAGGGTTGATGAAGAAAAAAGGAATGAAAAGCAATAAAATGGCTTCTGACAGCCCCATTGCTGTACGAGCAAAGCTCTGGCTTGAGATTGACGGGAAGCCTTTCTTTGGGGAGGGTAGATTTCAGTTGCTTAAGGGGATAGATAAGTATGGTTCCATAAATCAGGCTGCGAAGGCGGCTAAGATACCTTACCGGAGGGCATGGTGTTATCTCCATGCAATGGAGGATCGTCTGGGGATCAAGATGTTGGATACACGGGTAGGCGGTTATAACGGGGGAGGGACCCAGCTTTCAGGAGATGCAAAGGAGTTTCTTAAAAAGTTTGAGGAAATATCGTCTTACCTTGAGGAGATTGTAGAGAAGAAATTCTCCGATTTTTTTTGAATATGCGTTATGCTGTACAGCATAACGCATATATTCCTCCCCTCCCCTTTTAGTAAAGGGGCAGGGCTCCCGTTGCTGCGGAGCATTGCAACGGGAAGGGGGGGATTTGAAAGTATACATATGAAACCAGTTCCAGTCCTTTGCTTTGTAGGCACATCCAACAGCGGGAAGACCACCCTTATAGAGAAGGTTATAGGGCTGCTTACAGGGTGGGGTTATAAGGTGGCAACTGTTAAACATACACATAAAGGATTTAATATGGATATGGAGGGTAAAGATAGCCGGCGTCACAAGTCTGCAGGCGCAAAGACAGTGGTCATTTCATCACCTGCACAGTTTGCTGTAATATCCGACACAGATCGTGAATTGACTATAGACGATGTGCTGGCGAGATTTGTTCAGGACATCGACATTCTTATTGTAGAAGGGTTCAAGAGAGATGCGTACCCAAAAGTTGAAGTGCATAGAGGAGGCGTGTCAGGCGACCCGCGGTGTTTGAATGACCCGTCTGTCATAGCTGTTGCCTCTGATAGTTCTTCTGACCTGCATATCCCGCGGTTTGATATTGATGATGCAGAGGGTATATCAAGATTTATAGTGGAGAGATTTTTGAAGAATAACATTCCAATCAAGCAAGAAGGGAGGGGATACAATGATCAAAGTCGCCGTATTAACAATGAGTGACAAGGGATCCAGAGGAGAGCGGGAGGACGAGAGCGGGCGTTTGATATGTAACATGGTAAAGGATATATCAGGAGATGTAGTGTTGCATGAGATTATACCTGATGAGCCGAAGATTATCGAAGACAGGCTGAGGCATTTCGCCGATGATCTGAGAGTGGACCTGATAGTGACTACAGGCGGGACAGGCGTCAGTCCCAGGGACGTTACCCCTGAGGCCACCAAGAATGTCATAGAAAAGGAGATACCTGGACTTGCGGAATTTATGAGGGCGGAAGGGTGCAAGAAGACACCGAGGGCCGCGATCTCCCGCGGGATTGTCGGTATAAGGAGGGGCTCATTGATTGTGAACCTGCCGGGCAGCCCCCGGGGAGTTTCTGAGGGTCTGGGTGTGATCCTTTCTACAATACCTCATGTAATTGAGAAGATGCACGGGGATGAGTCAGATTGCGGGAAACCGGCAGAAAAGGCAGCAGGTGGCAGATAAAAAATCAAATATCAAATGAGGCTCTTGCAAAAGTATAAAAATGTTGTCATTCCCGCATGGTTTAAGCGGGAATATAGTGTTTTATTACAGAAAATCATATCCGTCCCCGAGTGGCTTCTATCGGGGATAGAAGATTTCGGGGATGACACAGACTTTTGCAAGAACCTCAAATGTCAAAAAGCAAAATGACATATTAAAATGAAAAAAGAATTGTTTGTAATTCAATTTGAATTTTTCATTGTCAATTTGCATTTTGTTTTTTGCATTTTGATTTATCCATGTATCAATTTGACATGACAGGGGTTATCTTAACAGGTGGAAAGAGCAGCCGCATGGGGCAGGACAAGGCCCTTGTGCAGGTTGGCGGTGTGCCTGTCTATAGTAGGATAATTGATGTGTTCGAGCTGGTATTTGATGAAATACTGATCATCACAGACAGGCAGGGGAGACATGCAGATATCGGTTACAAGGAAGTGACAGACATTATACCTAATTGCGGACCGCTCGGAGGTATATATACAGGGCTCCATTATGCAAAGTCAGACCAAATATTTGTGGCCTCCTGCGATCTTCCTTTTATTAATAGTCCTGTCATAGAAATCTTAATGGCTGAGGCAGGTAATTATGACATAGTGGTTCCGGATATAGATGGGAGGCTGCATCCGCTCCATGCTACCTACAGCAAAAGGTGCGCCCCTTATATCCGTAAATGGCTTGATAATGGCTTATTTAATATCACAAAGTTCATTAATGATGTGGAAGGATTATCTGTCAGAAAGATTCAGATGCCGGAGCTGATAACAAAAGACCCGGAGCTAAGGTCACTGTTTAATATGAATACACAGGAAGATTGGTTAGAAGCTAACAAAGCAGCAGGTAAGACCCCCTCCCCTTAATCCCCTCCCACAAGGGGAGGGGAGATATGAAGGAATGCCATTATCCCCCCTCCCGTGATGGGAGGGGGTGAGGGGGAGGGTGACAAAGGGGAGGGTGACAAAAAAGGATTTTCAGATGAAAAGGAGGGATAAATTATGCGATCAGTAGAAGATGCATTGAAGACTGTCCTGGCTAATACAAAAACCCTTGGAACCGAGAGGATTGCAATCCAGGATTCTTATAGCCGGGTGTTGGCCGAGGATGTATCCAGCGGCCTGTTCCATCCGCCGTGGGATAACTCTGCGATGGACGGATTTGCCGTGAGATGGGCGGATATCAAAGAGGCATCAAAAGATAAACCTGTCCAGCTCCGCATTGTTGGCGACCTGAGGGCAGGTTCTATGCCTGACAGACCGGCCAACAATGGAGAGGCGATAAGGATTATGACAGGGGCCCCTGTACCGGATGGGGCTGATAGTGTAGTGCGTGTAGAGGACACTAAGTCTGAAGGTGATGTGGTAAGGATATACTATTCCGGAAAAAAAGGAGAGAATGTAAGAAAGAAGGGCGAGAATATCAAGAAAGGGGATATAGTCCTTGCCAAAGGTACTGTCCTGGGCGCTGCGCAGACAGGTGTAATGGCAATGGTGTGGAAGCCTGTTGTGACGGTATATAGAAGGCCTAA
>JACRGZ010000122.1 GCA_016234155.1 Nitrospirota bacterium
TAGAGGGGATTGGAGGGAAGGTTGTGTCAGTACTCCTTAAACAACAGACCTTAGAGGATGTCTTTATCCACTACACAGGAAGGCCCATAAGGGAAGAGGAGGCGCGGAAGGTCAGCTTTTTTATAGGTGCAGGTGTCCCGCAGAAGTGGGGGAGATAATAAAATGCAAAAACAAAATGAAAAATAACAAAGTAAAAATTAAGGTAACTACTCAGCATATTGAATAACTTAATGATAATGAATAACACTAAACAAAAAATGAAAAATATTTAAGTGTTTTTTTGTGTCTCTTTTAGTTCTTTGAGGCAAATTTTCATTATTCATTTCTTGTTATATGTTTTTTTATTTTCTTGAGGATCAAAAATAACACCTGCTGAGTAGTTACTTTGATTTATTAGAAAGGCATAAATTGACCCGTTTACTCGCAGTAGTGGAAAGGGACCTTCGGAGGTTTACAAGAAATCCTTTAGTCGTTTTATCAAGCATACTGATGCCCATCCTCTATTTGGTAATCCTTGGAAACTCCTTCCAGGGGGAATTAAAAAACCTCCCTCTTGTTGTTGTAAATATGGACAAGGGTCCTTTTGCATCCCGTGTAATAGAACTTCTTCAGGCCCTTGAGGCAGGGCCCCATACCATACAGATATCCGAGGAGATTGATCAAGTTAAGGCATTGCAAGGTGTTAAGGAGGGCAGGTATAAAGGGGCGCTTATACTTCCTGATGATTTCAGCAGGGATCTTTTAAGGAGAAAAGGTGGAGATCTTGGGCTTTTCCTCGATAATACAGAGACTATAACGGCTGAGACATTGCGCACTTCCATAATGACTGCCATATCGGCCATTGATACTGAATTCATCCCTGTCAGGGAAAAGAGGATAAGGTCTACAGTAAGAGAAGTCGAGCTGTATAAAAAGGTAGACTACGACCAGAGCCTGATACCCGGGGTGGTTATAATGGCTATCTTCCTGGGGGCACTTACTACGGGGGCGTTCAATACCGTCATGGATAAATTCCTTGGTATCGAGGAGAGCTATCTCCTCACCCCCCTTACACGGCGTGATATTGTAATGGGCCTTGTAATAAGCGGTGTTATAATTACTACGATAATTGCGATCTTGGTCCTGTTCCTCGGGGCGCTAATATCCGGAATCTATGTATGGGAGGCATTATCGCTCAGTGCATTGCTCTCTGTGTCCCTCATTATTATCCTGACAACAGTTGGTCTCCTCGGCATGATGTTCGTAATCCTCGGGCGGGCAAATCACCCGAGGATTGTAGGTGTGTTTGGCGGTTTTTTAAATGTGATCTTTTTCTTTCCGAGCGGGGCCATATATCCTGTAGAAAGCTTTCCCGGATGGCTCAGGGCATTTGCTGTCATAAATCCGGAGACATACTCTGTCCATGCACTGAAGGCAATCCTTTTTAAAGGGGTGTGTCTTAAAGGGATAGAAATGGATTTTATCTTTCTCTCCATTTTTGCCCTTGTTACACTTACCATCGCTACGCTGATATATAAAAGAGAGTTGTAGGGAGGAGGGTATTAATTGCGGAGTGCGGAGTGTAGAGTGCGGGGTTTAAAATCGTTGACCATTCCTCTCTGCATAGCAGGTTGGGCACTGCCCATCCTGCTATCCGGCTGCAGTCCGTCACAGCACATCTACAAGCGCTCTCAGCTCCTTATGGGGACAATTGTAGAGATCACTGCAGTGGCGGGGGATGAGGAGTCTGCAAACAGGGCAATGACCGCTGCCTTTAATGAGATACGGCGTCTTGAAGACATAATGAGCACATACAAACCCGCATCAGATATATCCAGGGTAAATGCATCTGCAGGTCTTAATCCTGTTAAGGTTCATAAAGACCTTATACTTGCTGTAAAAAAGGCCTTAATTTTTGCAGAGATGTCAGGCGGCGCCTTTAATATAGCGCTTGGGCCTGCAATAGACCTGTGGAATGTTGCAGAATCAAAAGAAATACCCTCAAGGAAAGAGTTATCTGCAATAAAACCTTTGGTAGACTATAAAAATATAATAGTAGACGAGAAAGAGGGCGCCATCTTCCTCAAGAAGAGGGGGATGAGGATAAACCTCGGAGGGATCGGCAAGGGGATTGCTGCGGATTATGCATATGATGTCTTAAAACGGCATGGAATCAAATCCGGTATTATTGCCGTAGCAGGTGATCTACGGGTCTTTGGTAAAAGGCCGGATGGTAATAAATGGGGTATAGGTATCACTCACCCCCGTAAAAAAGAGGGCATACTGGCAACGGCACATCTTGCGGACATGTCAATGTCCACCTCAGGAGACTATGAGCGCTTTTTTATAAAAAATAATATCCGATACCATCATATACTCTCCCCGGATACCTTACAACCGGCCCGCGGGTTTCAGAGTGTCTCAATAATTGCAAGAGACTCAACTACAAGCGATGCCCTGTCAACTGCAATTTTTGCTATGGGTCCTGATAAGGGTTTAAAGCTCGTGGAAAAACTTAATGATGTTGAAGCGGTCATAGTACGGGAGGACGGGAGGACGGACATGTCATCCCGTCTTAAAGAACATCCGGACGTAGCGATAGAGTTCATCAAGGAGAGCCGACCGTAAAAAATTTAAGGTCAAGATAATGTTTGATTACCCCTGTAACCTCCGCCCTCTCCACAGTGCAAATATGACCGGCAGTACCAGCAGCTCCAGCAGGGCAGAGGTGAACATGCCGCCTACCATAGGGGCTGCGATCCTCTTCATAACGTCTGCCCCTGTGCCGGCGCTCCA
>JACRGZ010000119.1 GCA_016234155.1 Nitrospirota bacterium
AAGTCAAAAATGTATAGAGAAAACCGATACTTGCTTTATTAGAAGGCAAGGGATATTTTTACTTTTTGATTTGTATTTTTTATTTTTTATCTTTAATCTTTTATTTAATTTTGAGTCTCTCAACTTTTTTACGAAAGACCCTGTTTTTTACTCCTCAAGGAGGGTGACATCCCCTGCGAATATCACCTTCGTAGACCCATCACCAATCCTTACTACCAGACCACCCTCCTGTGTAACATCCTCTGCTATCCCTGTAATAATCCCTCCCGGTAATGAAACTTTTATCCGTTTGTCAAGAGTGCCGCATAGCCTGCGCCATTTTTGTACAATTGATATTATACCCTTACTCTTCAGTTCTTCATAGCCTTCTTCCATTGACTCGAGAAGGGCGCACAACAGTTTAGCGCGGTCTACCCTTCTGCCTGCACATTCCATAAGAGATGCTGCCGGCATACGAAGATCTTCAGGAAAATCCTCTTTTTTCATATTGACATTAATGCCTATCCCTATGACAATGTAGTTTATCTTCTCCTGTTCGGCGTTCATCTCTGTAAGAATACCGGAGACCTTTTTCCGGTCAACCAGTATATCGTTAGGCCACTTTATCTTTGCTTTGAGCCCTGTTGTCTTTAAAATAGAGCCGGCAGCGGCCATGGCCGCCATCATTGTTAAAACCGGCGCGTAAAATGGGGAAATCTCAGGCCTGAGTAATATAGAGACATAAAGGTTGACGCCCTTTGGCGACACCCAGGTGCGTCCCAGTCTGCCTCTCCCGTGTAACTGTCCCTCTGATAAGACGACTAACCCCTCCTCTCTCCCTTCTGCCCCCATCTTCATGGCTATATCATTTGTAGAATCAACCTCATCAAAGATAAATATCTCACTCCCTATGGTCTTTGTCTTTATTGCACTCTTTATCTCAGAAACGGAAAGAAAGTCAGGGATTTCTACTAACTTATATCCTTTGGACGGAATGCTGGTGATAATATACCCTTTTCTCCTCAGACCCTCTATATGTTTCCACACTGCAGTCCTTGTTATTTTTATCCTGTCACTGAGGGTCTGGCCGGATACAAAATTATCTTTGCTTTTTTTGAATATGTCAATTATGAGGTTATCTATGTGCTGAGCGTGTTTCATCCGAAAATCCTTCTGAAAATCAGGATTCAAGGATTCGAGGGGTCAAGGGTTCAAGTGTAGGTAGAAAATCCCGTGAAACATATCCGTTATTTTTCTAACTTCTAACTTCTAACTATACCCCTTGAATCCTCGACCCCTTGAACCCTTTATTTAATTTTCCTGACCCTTGACCCATGACCCTACTGCTTCTCCATATCCATGCTTATATTCACCCACGGGGCTGAGTGGGTTAACGCACCAACAGAAATAATATCAACACCTGTAGATGCCACATCCCTTACCCTCTCAAGTCTCATTCCACCGGAGGCTTCTATCACTATCACTTTCTCTTTGTAATCTCTGATAACCTTAACCGCATCTCTCATCATAGAAATATCCATATTATCCAGCATGATGATGTCTGCCCCTCCTTTAACAGCATCTTTAACCTCGGCGACTGTTTTAGCCTCTACCTCCACCTTAAGGGTATGGGGTGCCTTCGCCTTTGCTATAGCCGTAGCATCCATCATGCCGGATGTCAGCGCTATATGATTCTCCTTTATCAGTATCCCGTCAAACAACCCATACCTGTGGTTCCGGCAGCCACCGACCCTGACGGCATATTTCTCAAGACTCCTGAGACCTGGCGTGGTTTTCCTTGTATCCACTATGCGCACAGGCAACCCTTTGATCACCTCAGCATACCTGCGCGAGAGTGTGGCAATCCCTGAAAGCCTCTGCAGAAAATTCAGTGCACCCCTCTCTCCTGTAAGGAGGGCCTTCCCCCTTCCATGAATTACGGCAACCACAGCTCCGCTTTTAATAGAATCCCCATCCCCTGCCAATCTCTCAAACACTACATCAGGATCAAGTCTCTTAAATACCTCTTCAGCAATCATCATCCCTGCCAGCACAATATCCTCTTCTGCAGTGATAACCCCTTTGGCCGTCACATCATCTGAAATAAGCATTGATGTGGTAATATCGCCAGGGCCGAGATCCTCGGCTAAGGCCATATCTATAATCTTTCTGATATCCATTGACAGACAGTTATCATCCATTTTTATTTTCTTATTGTCACCCGTTCAGCCATGAAAGGTTTGCCTCAACCCTTTCCTTTTGCTCCGTCAACTCCTTATACTTATCCCTCTCCTTCAGGACTACCTCCTCCGGCGCCTTATCAATAAAGGCCCTGTTAGAAAGTTTATTCTCAATCCGATTGATCTCTTCACTGACTTTTTTAAGTCTCTTCTCCAACAGCCACCTCTCTTTCTCTATATCAATAATACCTGCTAAGGGTAAGTACATCTCCCCGCCGGAGAAGATTAGAATCGCTGATAACGCAGGCCTGCTGATATTTGTTCCTGTTACAATATTCTCTGCAGATGTCAATCTCTTTAAGTATACAAGGTGTCCTTCAATCAATTCCCTCAACGCATCACTATTAATCTTCATATGGACATCTACAGCTTTTGTTGGAGGCACATCAAGCTCTGACCTTACACTCCGGACACTCTTTACAATGTCCATTATGGAATCCATCCGTGATTCCACTGTATCATCAATAAATGATTCTTCCATTGACGGGTAAGGCGCTGTCATTATGGAAGATTTGTGCAGTTGCTGCCATATCTCCTCCGTTATAAAAGGCATAAACGGGTGGAGCAGCCTCAATGCAGTATCCATTGTCCTAATCAGTACTGCCACAGTGTTATCCTTCTTCTTTCCACCCTCTGTTATCTGTAACTTTGCAAACTCGACATACCAGTCACAGAACTCATGCCAGAAGAACCTGTATACAGCGCCTGCTGCCAGATCAAACCTGTATTCACCAAGCATCTTTGTCACATCGGCTACAGTCCTGTTAAGACGACTGAGAATCCATCTGTCAGGAAGCGTCAGCGCCGCCGGATCAAGGATGGCAGACTCCTCCTCAAGATTCATAAAGATAAATCTTGCTGCATTCCATATCTTGTTGGCAAAATTCCTGTAGCCTTCTATACGCTCCTCTGAGAGTCTTATATCGCGCCCCGGGGATGACATCGCTGCCAGTGTAAATCTGAGTGCATCGGTGCCATGTTTGTCCATCATGATAAGGGGGTCAATGACATTACCCTTCGACTTACTCATCTTCTGACCATCAGCATCTCTGATGAGTGGATGGATATAGACCTCACGGAAGGGGACATCTCCCATGAATTTAAGCCCCATCATAAGCATCCGGGCCACCCAGAAGAAGAGGATATCAAAACCTGTTACAAGCACTGAGGTAGGATAGAAACGCTTAAGGTCTTCACTCTTTTCAGGCCACCCCAGGGTTGAAAATGGCCATAATGCAGAAGAAAACCATGTGTCAAGGACATCCTCATCCTGACTGATGGCGAGGCTTCCACAATGTCTGCATGAAGATGGATCAGTCCTGGACACCGTAACCCCTTCACAACTACCACAATACCACGCAGGTATCCTATGTCCCCACCATATCTGTCTTGAAATACACCATTCTTTGATATTGTACATCCACTCAAAATATGTATTCTTCCACCCTTCAGGGATAAACGGGACTGAACCATCCTCGACAGCCTTTATTGCCGGCTCAGCCAAAGGTTTCATACTGACAAACCACTGCCTTGATATATTCGGCTCTATTATAGTCTTGCACCGGTAGCAGTGGCCGACTGCATGCAAGTAGTCTTCTTCTTTTATGAGGTCTCCCCTATCGGACAGGTCTTTCAATATAGTCTTCCTGCACTGAAACCTCTCCATACCTTTATACGGCCCTGCCTCATCATTCATCACCCCATCGTCAGCCATCACCTTTAACTTCTGCAGTCCATGTCTGTTACCCACTTCAAAGTCGTGCGGGTCATGCGCTGGGGTAATCTTCAACGCACCTGTACCAAATTCCATATCAACTACGTCATCAGCAATAACAGGTAGTTCACGGCCTACAATTGGAAGGAACACCCTCTTACCTATAAAATCACGGTATCTTGCGTCATCAGGATTTACTGCTACAGCCGTATCACCGAGTATGGTCTCCGGCCTCGTGGTTGCGACTGTGAGAGCGCCAGAGCCATCGGTAAGGGTATAGCGGACATGGTATAATTTGCCGCGGATGTTCTCATGCTCTACCTCCAAGTCAGATAAGGCAGTCATACACCTGGGGCACCAGTTTATGATATAGCTGCCGCGGTATATAAGCCCCTCTTCATAAAGCCGCACGAAGACCTCACGCACAGCCCTTGACATCCCCTCATCCATAGTAAAGCGCTCCCTGCTCCAGTCACAGGAGGCGCCAAGACGCTTTAACTGATAAATAATGGTGCGGCCGTAATGTCCCCGCCACTCCCATACCTTTTCAATAAACCCCTTCCTGCCATACTCCCTTCTACTGCTGCCTTCCGCGGCAATATGACGCTCCACAACATTCTGCGTGGCTATACCCGCATGATCAGTGCCCGGCAGCCAGAGGGTGTTATACCCCGACATCCTCTTCCACCGGACAATAATATCCTGTATGGTAGTATTCAAGGCGTGGCCCATATGGAGTGAGCCTGTAATGTTTGGAGGGGGGATTACTATGGAGAATACAGGGCGGTTCTCTCTGTTATCTGCACGGAAGTATCCTTGTTCTTCCCAGAACTTATACCACTTTTCCTCAACCTCCTTAGGGTTGTATGTCTTAACAAGTTCCCTCATTCACCCATTCACTCATTCACTGCTCTTAAGCCTTTCGATCTCTCTCTTTATCTCCCTTTCCGCAATCTCAGGAACCACTTCCCTCGACACCCTTTCTATAACTTCAGCAGCGCTTTTTCTTATTATGTTTTCTATCATTTCATCAGTTACCTTAGTCCTTAAATCTGCCTCAACACCTTCTACGGTCTTGCTTTTTATCTCTTCACCTGAAAATCCCTGTTCTCTGTCATGCTGAACTTGCTCTCTGTCATGCTGAACCTGCTCTCTGTCATGCTGAACTTGTTTCAGCATCTCTTTCTGACTTCCAACTTCCGACTTATCCTCTCCAATTATTCCTGATAACATATCAGAGAACTCATAGAACTTCTCCTGCCCCATTTCCTCTTTGCTTGCATCTTCCTGCACCCCTTGTTCAACCTTCTCAGTAGCATCCCAACCCAGGAGTTCCTCTATACTTTTCAATGATTCTTTCCTCTCTTCCACAATCCTTTGCCCCTTTCCTATATACTCCTTGACGGTGTTTACCATCTTTGTAGGGTCAATCGGCTTGGTTATAATCCCGAATCCCTGAATAATATCCGCCGCGTTATTTAGCAACGGCTCCTCAGTACCGGCAATGAAAAAGATGGGAATATTTCTAAATTGCGGCTTCTCTTTAATAAGCCGGCTTACCTCTATACCATTTATCCCCGTAAGGGCAGGGGCAAGGAGGATAACATCCGGCGAAAATCTTTCTGTTGTCTCCAGCGCAGAAACCCCATCTCCGGCCGTTGTAACATCAAACCCTTCTAACTTAAGGAAATATGAGACCACCTGCTGCACAGCACTGTCTGAATCTGCAACAAGAACCCTTTTACCCATAGCAAATCTCCTCTCCTAATAATACAAACGTATTAACTAAAGTGACACCATACGAACGTAAGAAACTGCTCGTAGACAAACATTTATCAGGTTCGCATTCATTTCTATGGAAGCTAACATATTACATTAGGAGGTGTCAAGGCAGGGACGTGTTAACGTGTTATGGTTCCTTACATAGTCCGAGAGCACAGGGAGTTAAATCCGTTGGAACGGGCATCATGCTGGATTGCCCTTATCTCTGCTATAACTACATCCAGTGTTGCAGCCATGACCTGATGCATCCCCGCAGGATCAGCCCCCTCCACCCCCCCCCCTTTATTAAAGGGGCAGGGCTCCCGTTGCTGCGGAGCATTGCAACGGGAAGGGGGGGGATTTTCACTGTAAATACCCCAAATGCTCCAACAATATCTTTGTACCTATAGCAATGAGGATGACCCCGCCAACTATCTCTATCT
>JACRGZ010000117.1 GCA_016234155.1 Nitrospirota bacterium
AATTGGCCTGTTTTTTGTGAGTGTTAATATTTCATCTCCTGTCTTTTTTTCAGATGTTGAACCTATAAGTATTACCTTTGCGTCATATTTTTCAGCAAGCCTGTCAATGAGCGATGCATACCCTTCAGTCGTCCACCTCTTGGTAGCCCATACAGAGCCAGGGGCAACCCCTATCACTGTGTCATTGGAAGATACCCCGGCTTCATCAAATATCTTTTTCACACCATTCCAAGTATCAGCAGATATCTCAAGGTAGGGAGCTTTGTCCGCCTTATTTACACTTATCCCAAAGGGTTCCAGGAGAGAAAGAACCCTTTCAACCTCATGGAAAGAGCAATTCCTGTTTACCCTCATGTTATAAAGGAAGGAGAGGGAGGCATCTAAAAACCCGACCCTGACAGGGATGCCAGCCCCATAGAGGATCAATGCAGTCCTATAAGAGCGATGAGGGGAAAAACTGATATCAAACCTTTCCTTCCTTAACCGCCTCACAAGTCTGGCAAGGCCCGACATCCCCTTGTCTTTACCTTTTTTGTCATAAGGAATAAGGGAATCAATCTCCTTTATATCACTCAGAAGCTCATATCCAGGAGGGGTTGTCAGGACAGTCACTTTGCTTTCGGGAAACCTCTTTTTCAAGGCTTTAATTAATGGGGTAGTTAGGACAATGTCTCCGGGAAAGGCAGTCTGAACAACTAAGATCCTTTTGTATTCATCCATCTTTTCTTTGTGTCTCTGTGGTTCTACGGTTAATATTTGCCAACTCCCAGAGCTTTGCATATTTTAAAAATACATAATAGGCTGAGGACACAGCTATGATAAACCCTGGAAGCCCATCCCTGAAACCCTGTTTCAATATATATTTCTTTAGAAAGGTCCCCATAGGTCTGGATATTATATTCCATAAACTGGCCCTCTTCCCGAGTTTTAGATATTCCCTGGCACCGATTGTTGTAAAATTATTTATTGTGTTAACATGATGCGAAATATCCCTGTAAGAATAATGAAGCAGGTCTCCTTTAAGATATTTTACGCTGCCACTTGTGATGACCTCATCATGGGGGTTTATACCTCCCCAGCGGGCCTTATCTCGACTGAAAAGCCTTAGCTTATAGTCAGGATACCATCCCGAATGGTCTATCCACCTGCCAAGGTAGAAGACATGACGGGGGACTGCATAGGCATCAGTTTCAGGACCTTTTAATACTTCTTTTATCTCGTCGGCCAGTTCAGGAGTCACTCTCTCGTCGGCATCAATGGAAAGTATCCACTGATTAGAGGCCTTATCTATGGCAAAATTCTTCTGGGCTATATGACCGGGCCATGCGTTATAAAATACCTTCCCGGTGTATTCCTTGCAGATATCAACGGTTTTATCGCTACTCCCAGAATCCACAACAACTATCTCATCCGCCCACTTAACGCTTTCCAGGGCTTCGCGGATGTTGTGTTCTTCGTTTAGGGTTATGATGGTGACAGAGAGTTTTTCCATGACTATAAGTTGATAGTCAACAGTCCGCAGCCGACTGCCGACTGACGACTACTATATCCTCTCCGCCTCATCTATCAGCATCACAGGGATATCATCCTTGATGGGATATTTCAGCTTGCAGGCATCGCATATAAGCCCGTCCCCACTCTCCGTTAATCTGACGTCTCCCTTACACTTTGGACATGCAAGGATGTCGAGAAGTTCTTTGTCAATAGCCATTTATTACCTCCTAAATAGTTTCAGCGGCCAATCACCATCACTTCGTGCTCCCAGGCTCCCCTCCTATTTTAGGAGGGGAGCCTGGGGTGGTAATCAAACAATCAAACCACCCCTGCCCCTCCTTATCCAAGGAGGGGAGCTTTGGGAATTAAAGGATTGCCGACCTACTGCTGCTTACTGTATTTATATTCCACCAGGTCTGCCGATATGGAGCCTATCAAGATCTTGCTCCTCATTTTTACAGGCATCTTCCGGTTGTCGTCGGTAAGCCATATATAGACATCTCCCTTCCTTTGGAAGATTCCTTCGAACTTCAAGATCGGTTTGATCTGGATAGTATTGAAAACCCCTACAGGCG
>JACRGZ010000124.1 GCA_016234155.1 Nitrospirota bacterium
TGAGGAGCGACTCCCGCATTAAGGAGTGGCAGCCCCGACAGGCCGATGATGCCCTGAGGCTTTATTATTTCCATTATCTTGGCAAGTCCAGGACAAGTCATGATAGTCCCGCCTTTAGCGATGTCTCAGCGATACTTGCGGAGGTGAGCCGCATTATCAGACTTAAACACTATTCCTATAGCACAGAACGGACATATCTTCAATGGGTGGAACGCTTTTTTGCCTATGTAACTGAAACAGGCGGAAAACAAATAGATGCTGTAACGGCTGAGGATCTCAGGGGCTTTCTTTCTCATCTTGCGCTTAACAGGCATGTTTCAGCCTCAACACAGAATCAGGCGTTTAATGCTATTTTGTTTTTGTTCCGAAATGTGCTCCATAAGGAAGTGGGCGAGCTTGATACCACGGTAAGGGCAAAACGAGGGCAGAAGCTGCCGGTAGTGCTCACGGTGGGCGAGGTAAGGCGGCTTTTTGAGCAAATGACCGGCACAAACCGCCTGATTGCAGAGCTGCTGTACGGCGCGGGGCTTCGTTTAATGGAAGCTGCAAGGCTGAGGGTTAAGGATATAGATTTTGATGCAAACACCCTGTATGTGCGCAGCGGAAAAGGCGACAATGACCGTTCTACAATGCTTCCGGCAGCGGTCAAGGAGCGCTTAAGGGAGCATCTGACAAGTGTTAAGGCTTTGCATGACAAAGATCTTGCCGCCGGACATGGCAAGGTCTTCCTGCCGGACGCGCTTGAGCGCAAATATCCTAATGCCGCTAAAGAATGGGGCTGGCAGTATGTTTTCCCTTCGGCAACCCTGTCTGTTGATCCGCGAAGCGGGATTGTCAGGCGTCATCATATAAGCGATACTGCGATACAGAGTGCGCTTAAAAACGCTGTGCGGAAGTCAGGCATATTGAAACACGCAACTGTCCATACATTACGCCATAGCTTTGCTACACACCTACTGCAGAATGGAGTCAACATCCGGGAGGTGCAGAGTCTCCTCGGGCATAAGAATGTAGAGACGACCATGATTTACACCCATGTCCTGCGCGACATGTCTAATGCACCGCAGAGTCCGCTGGATGCACTATATGGAAATAAGTGATATATACATACCCCTGTAGCAAAGAAAAATATCCTCGGCGTCAGGCTTGTTGTAAATTAAGGGGGACGGCCATATGAACTGATGCCCTGTCAGGAGAGGCGCACATGAAACAGGGCATTATCAAGGATTAAGTGCACAAGTATATGGATCTGTGAAGTTGGCACGAATAGCGTATGAACCACGCCCCGTTTATTTGGGACTTTGTCCTGAATATCAATTCCTGCTATCAATTACCGGGTATAGCAGTCTGTTTTCATCTAAGACCATGAGTTATGAAGGAAGGTCTTTTGAAGTGCCCGAGGGGGTTACACTAAGATGGATTGCAGACAACTTCTTCACCCGTCTTAGGGTAACGGCCATAAGAAATATAACCACAAGCGCTGTAACGGAAGTTATTGATATTATGACCAGATGCTCTGTATTGAACGGATACATATACAATTCATTTATCGGAGACCAATAGTCCCGGTATGATAACTTTTCATCTCGTTTTTGATTGACAACTGTCCTGATAAAATATATAATAATTCACATACTAAATACAATAGATTGGATATAAATACCGCTAATTCACTAATTCACCACATTATATAGGATATGAAAGAAAAGTAAAACAAGGATTTTCATATGCATCACTCTGATTTTGTCCACCTCCATGTCCATACAAAATACAGTCTCCTTGACGGCGCTAACACTATCGAGGCGATTGTAGATGCGGCAGAGAAATTCAGGATGCCTGCCCTTGCTATCACAGACCACGGGAACATGTATGGGGCCATAGAATTCCATCAAACAGCGGTAAAGAAGGGCATTAAACCTATCATAGGCTGCGAGGTATATATTGCGCCTAAGAGCCGTCTTGACAAGAAGGATAACTATGGCATACCGAACGCATCATTTCACCTTATACTCCTTGCCTCAAATATGAGGGGGTATAAAAACCTGATCAGGCTTGTAAGTGCGGCACATTTGGAGGGGTTTTACTACAGGCCAAGGATAGATAAAGAGATACTGGCGCAGTACAGTGATGGTTTAATCGCCCTCAGTTCCTGCCTCAAAGGGGAGATCCCTTACAGGCTTCTCGAAGGGAGGACTGATGAGGCGGTTAAGGCCGCCGGTGAATATATAGAGATCATGGGCAAGGATAACTTCTTCTTTGAGATACAGGACAACAAAATAGAAGACCAGAATACGGTAAATAAAGGGCTTGTATCACTTGCAGGAAAACTCGGTGTCCGGGTCGTAGCTACAGGAGATTGCCATTATTTAAAGAGAGAGGATGCCAAGGCACACGATATCCTCCTCTGTATCCAGACAGGTACGAATATAAACGACCCCAAGAGGCTCAGGTTTTCTACAGATGAGTTTTATATGAAATCACCGGAAGAGATGCACAAGGCCTTTGCTGAACTGCCTGAGGCGCTCCTGAACACCAGGGATATTGCCCAGAGGTGTAATGTGGAGCTTGAATTTGGTAAATTCTTCCTCCCTGCATATGATGTCCCCGAAGGTTATACGAGGGAGAATTACCTTGAGGAACTGGTAAATAAAGGGCTTGAGAAACGGCTGACTCAAACGGAAAACGGAGATACGTCAAGAGAAGTTTGCGATGCGCGGGTCAAAGAAGAGCTGAAGGTTATAAACTCCATGGGGTATGCAGGATACTTCCTGATTGTCTGGGATTTCATAAACTATGCAAAGGCTAATTCGATCCCGGTCGGACCTGGAAGAGGCTCTGCCGCAGGGAGTCTTGTCGCCTATTGCCTGAAGATTACCGACATAAACCCCCTTAAACACGGACTCCTCTTTGAACGCTTCCTGAATCCGGCGCGGATAAGCATGCCTGATATTGACATAGACTTCTGTATGGACGGAAGGGATAAGGTGATACAGTATGTTACAGAGAAATACGGAAGCGATCACGTGGCCCAGATCATCACGTTCGGGACAATGGCCGCCCGTGCTGCTATAAGGGATGTAGGACGCAGCCTTGATATACCGTACGCAGAGGTAGACAGGGTGGCAAAATTGGTGCCGGAAGGCCCAAATGTAAGTTTAGAAAGTGCGCTAAGTTCTGAGCCAAGGCTAAAGGAACTTGTTAACTCCGATGTACGGATAAAGGAGCTGCTCAACTATGCCCTTGCCCTGGAGGGACTTACGAGGCATGCATCCACCCACGCAGCCGGTATCGTCATATCAAAAGACCCTCTTACAGAATATGTCCCACTGGGCCGTGGCACCAAGGATGAGATAGTAACTCAATTCGCTATGGAATATATCGAGAAGATCGGCCTTGTCAAATTTGACTTCCTTGGGCTAAAGACCCTTACCGTCATTGACCATACAGTGCGGTTGATAAACCAGTCACGCAGCACAACAGACCGGTTCGACATAACGTCTGCACCTCTCGATGACCCTTCTACTTACCAGACACTCTCTTCCGGTAATACCGCAGGCATATTCCAATTAGAAAGCACGGGCATGCGTGATATCCTTGTGAAGACAAAACCTGACCGGTTTGATGACCTGGTGGCAATCCTCGCCCTCTACAGGCCGGGACCTCTCGGAAGCGGGATGGTGGATGACTATATTAAGCGGCGGAGGGGGCTTATACCGGTAAAGTACGAGACCCCTGAGTTAAAAGACATATTAAAGGAAACCCACGGTGTGATCGTCTATCAGGAACAGGTGATGAAGATAGCAAATGTGCTTGCCGGTTTCAGCATGGGAGAGGCTGATCTCCTGCGGCGGGCCATGGGGAAAAAAGACCCTGAGACCATGACAAAGTTAAAGGAAAGGTTTATAGAAGGAGTAAAACAGAGTGGAATAACCCCCAAAAAGGCTGAAAAGATATTTGACCTGATTGAATACTTCGCCGGCTATGGCTTCAACAAATCACACAGCGCTGCCTATGCACTGATAAGTTATCAGACGGCCTATCTTAAGACCCATTATCCCGTTGAATATATGGCCGCAATGTTGACATGCGAAATGGGGAAAATGGAGAAGATCACGTCCGGGATACGGGAATGTAAAGATATGGGTCTTGATATACTCCCCCCTGATGTCAATGAAAGCGACAGGGATTTTACCGTCTCAGGAAAGGCCATAAGGTTTGGCCTTGTGGCAATAAAGAATATAGGTGAGGCTGCGATAGAATCTGTCATTGCTACGCGTAACGAAGGGGGCAAGTTCAAAACTATTTTCGATTTCTGTAAGCGGGTAGATTTAAGAAAGGTAAATAAGAGGGCTATAGAGTCTCTCATAAAGAGTGGGGCATTTGATACAACCGGGATACGGCGCTCTCAGCTTCTGGGTGTCATTGATAAGGCCATTTCCATCGGCGGGGCTCATCAGAAGGCAAAAAAACAGGTCACTATTTTTGAATCACTTGAGTCAGGGGGGGGCGACACTACTACAGAACTTCTGCCGGACATACCTGAGTGGGATGAACATATACTGCTGAAAAATGAGAAAGAGACTATAGGGTTTTATATAACAGGTCATCCGCTTGCAAGATTTGAGTCAAAGATAAGGAGATATACATCAGTTACGACAAAGGATTTGTCTGAGATCGCAGATGGAAAAGATGTTACCATCTGTGGTATCATTACTGAGGTCCGTTCTACCCTGACAAAGAAGGGAGATAAGATGGCCTATTTACGGCTGGAAGATATGGATGGGAGTGTAGAAGTAATCGTGTTCCCTGATCTATATCGTTCATCTTCTAATCTTTTGGGTAATCTTTTATTAGAAGATACGCCTGTAATGTTGACGGGGACGGTAAACAGAACGGAGGCCGGCTGTAAGATCAAATCAAGCAAGATTGTTGATCTTGCCGGGATTGCAGAAAAGGGCTCAAACAAGGTTGATATAAAGCTCCACTCCTTAGGTCTGACTACAGACGACTTAAAGGCGCTTAAAGGTATGCTGTTAGCCCACAGAGGGACATGTCCTGTCTTTCTGCATCTTATAACCAATCAGAAGGAATATGTAGTTGCGCTTGATAACGACCTTAGCATTAACCCCTCTGATGACTTTATGGTGGCTGTGGAAAATAAATTTGGTAAGGATACAGTCTTTTTTAATCAAGATTTGAAATCTCAAATTTGAGATTAAA
>JACRGZ010000125.1 GCA_016234155.1 Nitrospirota bacterium
CTTCCAATTTACAAGAAGGCGATGGATGTGGCGGTGCATTTTGAGAAGGTGGTGGCCGGATTCAGCCGGTATCACAAGTATACCCTGGGGGCAGATCTTCGGAACAAGAGCCGGGAGATTATAAGCCTGATCGTGAAGGCCAACTCCTCTCAGGAGAAGTTGTCGCGGCTTTTGGAGCTACGGCAGCGGCTGGAGGAGCTCCTGATCCTGATCCGTATTTGCAAGGATACCGGTATATAGATTCGAACCGTTACAGTATCTTCCCTTTTAACCACCAGCAATTCTGGTTTATTGTTGTCAAGTCTTTTTTATAATATTCTAATCAATGTAGAGTAGAGAGCTAAACTGTCAAGGTCAAGGAGATTTTTTAGGGTTTTTTAGGGTTTTTTTGGGGGGGGGTGAAGGGTTGTCAGTGGAGATGTCTACGAGTCTGAAGTCCAGTGTCTGAATTGCAGAGGTCGCAGTATTATCATGCCTTTTTTCCCTGTTATATACCCGTTGAAATTTTCGTCTATTACCTTCCTGATTGCTCTCCGGGACGAGGCATGGCGAAGGTAGACTGCATCTTTATTCTTTATAATGATGCCAACATGTGAGACATCCAGCCCGTCTTTACCAGAAAATCTTTGCTCAAATCCCCCCTTACCCCATAATCCCCCCATCCCCCCTTTAGAAAAGGGGGGTAAGTCCCCCTTTTCTAAAGGGGCAGGGCTCCCGTTGCTGCGGAGCATTGCAACGGGAAGGGGGGGATTATATATCCCTGCGTAATCCCCAGTCTTCAGCCTCTGCAGAACCAGTTCATCAACTTCACTGACTGGTATATAACTTATCTCCCTTTCCTTATACCCGATCCCCGGGATGATATATGTCCCGTTACTCTTCAGGTTCAACTTCTTTCTGACCTTTACTGTCTTTGGCCCGCCTATTATGGCGGTCACATCATCAACGGTTTTTGGGGTAAACGCAGCCCAATCTGTAAAGAAATGCCTCCTGTTTTCAAATGAGACCTTTCCCTGACAGTATCTGACCATCTTCAGATTTTCTATGAAGTTAGAGTAAGAGCCGGATAGACGCATCGCCTCTATGTACTCAATAAATGTGAGACAGTCCATCCATTCGAGATTTATAATAAAGATCTCAGGGGTGTTTATGTCTCCTATCAGTGTTGATTCTCTGTACTCTGTGTCGAGGAATTGTTTAGAGAGGAAATCTATCTGTTTACCGATGTCTTTAATTATTGAGGCCTTATGTATGATCTGGTTTAGGTTGTCTATGGTCCATTTGCCTGAGTGGGTTAGCATTTTTTACCTGGTTGCTAATATAGTGTAGTTTATGCTAACTTCCTACATTAAAACAAGCACTATATGCATTCCGAGAAAAATAATCCCCCCATCCCCCCTTTAGAAAAGGGGGGGAGTTATCTTAACGTATTTCGCAGCCGTAGCATCTCTGTATTGTTGTTCCTTGGCTTTTCATCAGGACTGCCGCTGGTATTGACGTCCGGGACGCTGCAGGCATGGATGGCTGTGGACGGCGTAGACCTCCGTGCCATAGGCATCTTTTCCTTAGTTGGCTTGCCATACACACTGAAATTCCTCTGGTCTCCACTTATGGACCGCTTTGTGCCTCCACTGCTTGGGAGGCGCAGGGGCTGGATAGTCCTGACCCAGATAGCCATCATGCTCGGCATTGCGGCAATGAGCCTCTGTTCTCCACGGGAGGCCTTATGGCTGCTTGGCATCATAGCCCTGATAGTCTCCTTTACATCCGCTTCCCAGGACATTGTTTCTGATGCATACCGTACAGATATACTCCGCGAACAGGAACGTGGGTTAGGCGCTGCGGTATTTGTTACCGGCTACCGTATTGCGATGCTTGTCGGTGGGGCATTGGCCCTCATCCTCTCTGACCGGATCGGCTGGCAGACGACATATCTAATCATGGCTGGGTTAATGGTTATAGGAATAGCAGCCGCATTTTTTGGACGAGAGCCTGTTTTAAATATCTCACCTCCAAAGACCCTGCAGGAGGCTGTGTGGGGACCGCTGCGGGACTTTTTTTCACGCCGTGCTGCAATTGCGATGTTGATCCTGATTGTACTCTATAAGCTCTGTGATGCCTATGCCGGCACAATGACAACACCATTCCTTATAAGAGGCATGGGCTTTACTGCAACAGATGTCGGCACAATCAACAAGGGGTTGGGGCTCCTCTCTGTGATCTTCGGCGCAATGGCAGGGGGCACGCTGATGGTACGTCTTGGCCTTTTCCGCTCCCTCCTGATATTCGGCATATTGCAGGCATTATCTAACCTTGCATTTGTATTACTTGCACTGGCCGGCAAGAGTTACGGGATGCTGATCTTTGCCGTGGCCTTTGAGAATATTACAGGAGGTATGGGGACGGCCTCCTTTATCTCGTTACTCATGGCACTCTGTAATCAGCGATACAGCGCCACACAATATGCCCTCTTATCTTCTCTGTCTGCACTTGGAAGGACTTTCCTGGCCCCAACCTCCGGATATTTGGTAGAATCAGTTGGATGGGCAGCCTTCTTTATTATTACAGCAGTATCTGCAGTCCCGGGCTTATGGCTTTTATGGAGATACAGGGATACAATATCTGAGATGAGGCAGACATGAGCCAGGGCTGTGTGCCAAGAGTAAAGCTCAACCCTTATTATGAGGTGAAAGTCCTCTTATGGTAAAAGGTCACAAACCATATAGCTTGGGTAGCGTGGTTAGGGAAACCGAAGCCATGAAGCCTACCGACAAAGC
>JACRGZ010000120.1 GCA_016234155.1 Nitrospirota bacterium
AGGCCATGCTAAGTAGCAGTGAGCAGGTAGCAGGTAGCAGGAAGAATGTAGGGGAGTTAGGTAACAGTGAGCAGGCAACAAGAAGCAGGTTTAAAGATTTACCTACTACCTGCTACCTGCTACCCGCTACCTCATTCGTAGCCCTTGCCTCCGCCCTAATCTTTGCCGTCCACCCCTTCAACTCCGAGGTGGTAAACTACATCACCGCCCGTTCCAGTGTTATGTCGGCATTCTTTTATCTGTTGGCCTTTTATGGCTGGGTGAGATTCAGGGAGGTAGGAAATTCAGGTAGCAGTAAGCAGGTAGCAGGTAAGGTAGCAGGTAGCAGTGAGCAGGTAGCAGGAAAATCTGCTACCCGCTACCCGCTACCTGCTACCCGCTACCTGCTACCTGCTACCCGCTACCCGCTACCTGCTACCTGCTACCCGCTACCCGCTACCTGCTACCTGCTACCTGCTACCTACTATATTGCTTCCCTCCTTGCCTTCATGCTCGGCCTCCTTACAAAGGAGATTGTAATTACACTCCCGGTTATCCTCTGGTTATATGATCTCTACTTTGTCTATCCTGGTCACGACGCCAGGAGGTTTCCCTTTGTGGAGCATTTTAAGAGGCTCGCCATTTATATCCCGTTTTTGCTTCTGGTGGCCATTCCCTACCTTATATTGAGAGGCTATCTTACAGGAGGCCGGATACATGAGGGGACACTTCCACGCAGTTACTATGTAAACATAATAACAGGGACAAAGGTATTGGTAAAATACTTACAGATGTTCGTCATACCTCTCAATCTCAGTGTAGACCATGTAATCCAGAATGCATCATCATTCCGGGAATGGGGGGTAATAGCTTCATCTGCCTTTCTGGCCGGCATCCTGATCTTAACCCTGTGGCTGAGTCGCAGATATACTTTATGGAGAGTCGGCTCATTTTTTATATTATGGTTCTTTATAACACTCCTCCCTACCACTATAATCCCCCTTGAAGCTATGCTCCAGGAGAACAGGGCCTACCTGGCAAGTATAAGCCTTGCCGTT
Source organism: Nitrospirota bacterium (assembly GCA_016234155.1). Taxonomy (GTDB): domain Bacteria; phylum Nitrospirota; class 9FT-COMBO-42-15; order HDB-SIOI813; family HDB-SIOI813; genus JACRGZ01. The sequence goes on from JACRGZ010000120.1 coordinate 1,038, forward strand.
ATCGGAGGGATATTACTCGGTAAAGTAGCAGGTAGTTGGAGGGAAGAACCTGAGACTGATGGATTACGTAGGGACAGACCTTCAGGTCTGTCCGTGACAAGATGGCGGATATATGCCTCCATAGCGCTCATAGGCATATTAATTGCAATTTATTCAACGATGACCTTGCAGAGAAACAGGGTATGGAAAGATGAATTGACCCTTTGGGGGGATGCGGTAAATAAGTATCCATCTTCAGCAAGGGCACACTTTGCCCTTGGTAATTTTTATAAAAGGAACCTGGATATTCCAATGGCTATCAGATTATACAAAAAGGTAGTGGAAATTGATCCGGATTATTATGAAGCCTATAATAATCTTGGGGTTTTATACTATAAAGAGGAGAGCCTTGACCAGGCTGCAGAGGAATTTAAGAAGGCCCTGAATATCAGCCCCTCCTATATCAATGCCCGTATGGGTCTTGGAGAGGTATACATGAAAAAGGGAGATATAGAGATGGCAAAGAGAGAAATCAAGTCTGCTATGGCCTTGGCAGAGTTTACCCATCAGGATGACGTTGCCAAAAAGGCCATGTTTTATCTGAAGTGGATAGATGAGAGAAACAACCTCAGGAGGAGACAGGAGTGATGGAAAAGAGATTAAAGTATATTGCCGTCGCAATAGTTGGTGTGATTATTGTTATTGCAGGGGTATTATTTTATGTAAAATTTATAGGGTTTTCTGACCCTTACGAAAGTCATATTTCCCGCGGGAAGAGGTTTTTAAATGAGGGGAAATGGGAATATGCATCCAGGGAATTTGAGACAGCCGCAAAGATTAAGCCCGATGGCTATGAGGCCCACTATGGGTTGGGTACCATCTTCCTGAAAAGCAGGAGATTAAGGACTGCAATTGATGAGTTACAGAAGGCTGTAGAGGCCAATCCGGATGCCGTTGAGGCATACTATGCCCTTGGGGTTGCTTACCAGAGGGACGGTAATTTGGATCAGGCGCTTGAATTATATAAAAAGATCTTGATTATGGTGCCTGAATCGTTTCAGGTATATAATAATACTGGCGGGATACATGTACTCAAGGGTAATTATAATGAGGCAATCGAGGCATTTAAGAAGGCATTGAAGATAAATCCGAATTATTTTCAGGCCTATTTGAATATAGGAAAGGTATATGAGTTACAGAAAAAAACCTCATCTGCTGCAAAGGAATACAGGAAGATTATTGTCCTTTCATCTAAGGTGCCGGTATCAAAAAATGTCATAAAAGAGGCTGAAACACGGCTGGCCAAATTAAAGATAAAATAAAAACATGGTTCAAAAGGGGAAAATTTTATCTCTAACGTTAATAATCCTCCTATTAGGGGTCGTGTATTTTAACTCTCTGCAGAATGGTTTCCACTTTGACGATACCCACCATATCATAGATAACAATCATCTTAAGGGCCTCAGGTACATACCTGAACTATTTACGGATACACGTACCTTCAGTGTGTGGGAAGGGAATAACAGGCATTATAGACCTTTACTCCTTCTGACATATTCCATCAATTATGCAATCGGCGGGGTTAATCCCGTCGGCTACCATATTGTCAACCTTGCCTTTCATGTGGGATCGGCATTTTTGCTTTTTTTGATATTGAAGGCCATGCTCACCCCCACCCTATCCCTCCCCCCTCAAGGGGGAGGGAAAAAGGGAGGGGGTTCCATTGCCGCAGGCCTTAGCCTGCGTTCTATGCCGTTCTTCATAGCCCTTGCCTCCACCCTCATCTTTGCCGTTCACCCATTCAATTCCGAGGTGGTGAATTATATCAGTGCCCGCTCAAGCGTGATGAGCGGGTTTTTCTATCTGCTTGCTTTTTATAGCTGGGTGAAATTCAGGGAGGTAGGAAATTCAGGTAGCAGTAAGCAGGTAGCAGGTAAGGTAGCAGGTAGCAGTGAGCAGGTAGCAGGAAAATCTGCTACCCGCTACCCGCTACCTGCTACCTACTACATTGCTTCCCTCCTCGCCTTCCTCCTCGGGATGCTGACAAAGGAGGTCGTTATTACACTCCCCATCGTTTTGTGGCTTTACGACTTCTATTTCGTCCACTTACCTGATAGCCAGGGACGGGCACGGTTTGTGTCTCATCTTAAGAGGCTTTCAGTCTATATGCCGTTTCTGCTTGTTGCCCTGTCATATGTGATAGTAAGGGAGATTTTGGTTAAACGTTCAGGTGGGGTCCCCGTTTCAGCCTGGCCGAGAGGCTATTATGAAAATCTGTTGATGGAGAGTAAAGCGCTGGTCAAATATATCTATTTATGGCTTATCCCGTCCAATCTCAGTATAGAGCATACAGTAACACAAGTCTTTTCTTTGTTCGACCCGTATCTCTTGCTATCAATAGGGTTTATAACAGCACTTCTGCTGCTTTCCATATGGCTATTCTTGAACCGGAAAAATCCGGTATTTGCCATAGCATCATTCTTTATAATATGGTATTTTATAGTCTTACTACCGTTGATGATTATTCCACTAAATACCGTACTTCAGGAAAACAGGGGGTATATGGCCGTGGTTTTTCTTTCTGTAGGAGCTGGAGTACTCATAGGGTATAGTGACAGGATTTTCCCCAGATTCCACAAGTGGACCGGCATCTCTATATTGATATCTGTCTTGATTTTTTATTCTGCCGTTACCATCGGGCGGAACAGGACATGGAAGGATGACTTAACCCTCTGGACAGATGCTACTATGAAATCGCCGCTCTCAGCCAGGGCTCATGAGTATCTTGGGCTTACGTACAGGGAAATTGGCAGGATAGGTTCGGCTATTGTAGAATATCAGAATGCGATCAGACTTGGGGAAGGGGCCCACAGGGCCTCGGCCCATAATAACCTTGGCGCTCTTTATGGGGACATGAGGTTATGGGACCTTGCAATTCAAGAGTTCAGAATAGCCATAGAAATAAATCCAAATTATTATAAGGCGTATAATAATCTTGGCACCGTATACATGATAAATGGTGATCTGGATGAGGCGGCCCGGAATTATAAGAAGGCCATTAAAATCTACCCAGGATATACAAGTGCGGGGATGAATTTAGCAAGGTTATATGAAAAAAGGGATAAACTGGGCAGTGAATAAGCTAAGTGTAGCGCTCCTTTTGATTGTCCTGTCGGCCATTGTCTATTTTAATGCCATGGGGAATCCTTTTCACTATGATGATTTCCATCATGTTGTGACTAATCAGAATATATGGGATATAAAAAATATCCCAACCTTTTTTGTGGATGTCAGGACATTCAGTAAGGATTCAGTCAGCGGTCACTACCGTCCGCTCCTTATGGCCACACATGCAATAAATTATTCCGTTGGGGGGGTAAATACAGTCGGTTACCATATCGTGAACCTGGCCTTCCATATAGGAACGGCATTTATGCTATTTCTGATAGTGCAGGCCATGCTAAGTAGCAGTGAGCAGGTAGCAGGTAGCAGGAAGAATGTAGGGGAGTTAGGTAACAGTGAGCAGGCAACAAGAAGCAGGTTTAAAGATTTACCTACTACCTGCTACCCGCTACCCGCTACCTCATTCGTAGCCATTGCCTCTGCCCTCATCTTTGCCCTGCATCCATTCAATTCCGAGGTGGTGAACTATATCTCCACCCGCTCCAGCGTGATGAGCGGGTTTTTTTATCTGCTGGCATTTTATTGCTGGGTGAGATTCAGGGAGGTAGGAAATTCAGGTAGCAGTAAGCAGGTAGCAGGTAAGGTAGCAGGTAGCAGTGAGCAGGTA
>JACRGZ010000121.1 GCA_016234155.1 Nitrospirota bacterium
CCGAAATCCTATCCTGAACCTTGCCCTGATGAATATCAGGGTTGATTCAGGACTAAACAATATCAAATGACCAATGAAGTTCAAATGCCAAAATCCAAATGCCAAATTATTTTAAACTTTGTCATTTGACATTCATTTGAACTTTGAGCTTTGACATTTGCCCTGAACTTGTTTCAGGGTAGGTATTAGTATTTAGAATTTATGATAATCTATCTTATAACATCCATGCGGTCAAGTGATATTTTTTACCCGATTGAGCGGAAAGCCTCCCCGTTCAGGGGGAGGATGGATAGCGCAGGCGAGACAGCGGCTCAATGCCGTTATCTCGCCTGCGTCTGGGGTTTGTTGCTGCTCGATGTACTGGCGAACCATACTGTCCTTGCCTACGTATTTTGATTTTCGCTTATAGGATAAGTATAATGGATGCATGAAACGCCTTCAAGCGTTCAAATACGAACTCATACCGACTGGTGAACAAAAGCGGCAACTGAGCCGCTTTGCGGGGTCGTGCCGTTTTGTCTTTAATAAGGCGCTGGCGTTGCAACAAGACCGGCGCCAGAAGGGGGAGAAAAAGCTCGGCTATGCCGGGATGTGCAGGCTGCTCACCGAATGGCGCAATACATCAGAAACGGGGTGGTTGGCCGAAATCCATTCGCAAGTGCTGCAACAGTCTCTCAAGGACCTGGAGCGAGCGTTCCGCAACTTTTTTGAAAAACGCGCCGATTTCCCGCGTTTCAAGAAACGTGGTCGCCACGATACGTTTCGTTTCCCGCAAGGATTCAATCTCGATCAGACCAATAGCCGTATATTCTTGCCGAAGCTCGGTTGGCTGCGCTATCGCAACAGCCGCCCGGTGCTCGGTGACGTGAAGAACATCACCGTCAGCCGGTCGGGCGACAAGTGGTTCGTGTCCATCCAGACCGAACTGGAAGTCGAACAGTCGATTCATCCGTCGGGGTCAATAGTCGGCATCGATGTAGGCGTTGTCCGCTTCGCCACCTTGAGCGACGGCACAGTATTCGAGCCGATCAACAGCTTTAATCGGTATCAGCAAAAGCAGGCGCATTATCAGCGGGCGATGAGCCGCAAGCAGAAGTTCAGCAAGAACTGGCACAAGGCAAAAACCAAAGTCCAACGCATCCGGCAAAAGATCGCCAATACCCGGCGCGATCACCTGCACAAGACCACGACCACCATCAGCCAAAACCACGCAGTGGTGTGCATCGAGGACTTGCGGGTGAAGAACATGAGCACGAGTGCGGCAGGCACCATCGAACAGCCGGGGCGGAACGTCAAGGCCAAGTCGGGGCTGAACCGTGCCATTCTCGATCAAGGCTGGGCGGAGTTTCGCTGCCAGCTTGAATACAAGCAGGCATGGCGAGGCGGCTTGGTGATTGCCGTACCACCGCGGAACACCAGCCGGACGTGTCCGGCCTGTGGGCATGTGGCGGTGGAGAACCGCCCAACCCAAGCCCGCTTTGCTTGTGTGGAATGCGGCTATGAGGAGAACGCTGATTTGGTCGGCGCTCTCAACATTTTAAGGGCGGGGCACGCCCGGTTAGCCTGTGGAGAGATGGCGCTGTTGGGCCACTCGACGAAGCAGGAACCCACCGAAGCGATTCGGGCTGATGTTGGGGCTTGAACGCCGTAGGAATCTCCGGCCTTCAGGCCGGGGAGGATGTCAACACCTATGTATAAAAAATATACAAGCTGTTTCCCCTTTGAAATTAAATAGTTAGACGTTTCAGGCATATTATATATATAATTTTGTATAATCATTACACAGTTGAGCCTCTTGCAAAAGTCTCAATTTGTCACCCTGAATTTATTTCAGGGTCAGCATGACAGTTATAGCGTTTTCAGGACTTTTGCAAGAGGCTTAGTTTCCCTTAATATTCCCTTGCAAATCAAGCAAAACAGCTATATTATATGATTTAGCGCCGTGGGTTGTATATGCTGACTCCTCATCCGGTGAGGGGCGCAGGTAAAATATAGATGGTATATAAATTGCAGTCATATATTGAATGTCTTAAATCAAAATAACGGAATCAAGGAGGTTCCTATGTCCGAGCTACCTAAGTCCGAGCTACCAAAGTCCCAACTAATCGATGCCTTCAATCGAAAGATCACTTATATGAGGATTTCAGTTACAGACCGGTGTAATCTCCGGTGTGTATATTGTGTCCCCTCCTGCGGTACCATAAGCAACCTTCCCTCCAATGAACTCCTTACCTTTGACGAAATGCTCAGGATAGTAAAAGTTGCAGCAAAGATGGGCCTCACCAAGATCCGTATAACAGGCGGTGAGCCGCTTGTGCGGAGGGGGGTAGTAGATTTCATAGCGGCCGTAAACAGGGTTGACGGCATCAGAGATATAGCCATGACAACCAACGGCGTATTGTTAAAGCAATATGCCCAGGCGCTGAAGAAGGCAGGGCTGAAGAGGCTTAATATCAGTCTTGATACATTTGACCCGAAGAAGTTCATGCAGATTACGAAAGGTGACTGCTTTGACAGGGTGTGGGAGGGTATACTTGAGGCTGAACGGGTAGGATTTAACCCGATAAAGATAAATGTAGTCCCGTCAAAGGGGTGTAACGATGACGAGCTGGTTGATTTTGCAAAACTGACCCTGACAAAGCCATTTCAGGTAAGGTTTATAGAGTTTATGCCTGTGGATGACTGGGAAGTGTGGAAGAAGAATTTTATCTCCAAGGGGGAGATGATGGAAAAGATCGAGGCCGCCCTTGGTAAATTAGAGCCTGTCAACGAGAAAGACCAATCAGGTCCTGCAAAGAATTACAGACTTCACGGGGCGCCCGGCGTTGTAGGGTTTATAAGCGCCATAAGCGAGCACTTTTGTGACACCTGCAACAGGATACGCCTTGGGGCTGATGGCAGGATAAAACAGTGCCTCTTCTCAGAATCATATATAGATTTCAGGACACCCCTCAGGAATGGATGCGAAGATGCCGAGGTAGAGCGACTTTTATGTGCGGTCATGGAGACCAAACCTGAGGCACACAACATCAACATTAATGCTGAGTCCCAGAAGTTACTCCACTCGATGACCCAGATTGGCGGATAGATCGTTGACGCTGAAAGATACCGGGCACCCATTGCTACGAAGTAAATGTAATGGGTCGTGCGGCATTTTTGAGCGTCAACTTGGCACATAATGCTTTATCAGATGAGGCTCTTGCAAAAGTCTATGTCATCCCCGAAATCTTCTATCGGGGATATGATTTCTTGTAATAATACAATAGATTCCCGCTTAAAACATGCGGGAATGACAGCATTTTTAGACTTTTGCAAGAGCCTCGAGATAAGTTTTCAACAACGGTAACTGGCAGGTGGTAGACAATATCATCTGCCATTTTTTTATGAAATCTGGTATACTCTATGCAGCATTATTTGTATTTGGGATTTGAAAGATCCCCCTTCTTACCCCCCTTTATTAAAGGGGGGATGGGGGGGATTACGTCGTTTGCAACGACACTCTACTGGGAGGCACAAAAGTGGCAGACCTTACACATTTCAATATAGAAGGCCGGGCAAAGATGGTGGATGTTAGTGAGAAAGCCGCCACATTCAGGACTGCTATAGCAACCGGAATGGTTTATATGCAGCCGGAGACATTAAATAGGATACAGGAGGGGAAGATAGCAAAAGGCGATGTCCTTGCAGTGGCGCAGGTGGCGGGTATTATGGGGGCAAAGAGGACCCCTGACCTAATCCCGATGTGCCACCCCCTGTTACTTACCGGCGTAGATATATCCTTTACTGAATATCCTGAACCTGATAAAAATGGCTTATGTGCAGTTGGCATTACCGCTACTGTAAAGGTCGGCGGACAGACAGGGGTAGAGATGGAGGCGCTGACTGCAACAGCAGTGGCAGCCCTGACCATATATGATATGTGCAAGGCTATAGACAAGGGGATGATCCTGAGCGAGATCTGCCTGCAGAAGAAGACAGGCGGGAAGTCAGGGACGTATGTTAGGTAGCAGGTAGCAGGGAGCAGGTAGCAGGTAGCAGGTAGGAAAATATAGGGTCATGGGTCATGGGTCATGTCAATTCCCCTTGACCCTTGACCCCTGACCCTTGACCCTGGTTTCAAAAGGATTTTCGGATGATAAAAACAGATAAACTCACAAAGATATACTCCTCCGGTACAAAGGCTGTAGATAACCTTAACATCCATGTGAAGGAAGGAGAGATCTTCGGCTTTCTGGGCCCTAACGGCGCCGGAAAGAGCACTGCCATAAAGATACTTACCACTCTCACCCGTCCTACCTCGGGCCAGGCATGGGTCAACGGGCATAATGTCCTTACTGAACCTGTTAAAGTTAGATGCTCAATCGGATATGTAGCCCAGGAGACAGGGATAGATTATTTTCTGTCCGGGCGTGAGAACCTCGTCCTTCAGGGCAGGCTATACAGGATGGACGGAAAGTCCATTAGCAGGCGGGTAGACGAGTTATTAGAGCTGTTTGACCTTAAAGAGAACGCCGATCAGTTGGTCTCTACTTATTCCGGAGGGATGAGGAGAAAGCTTGATATTGCGACTTCATTGATGCATGACCCTAAGATATTATTCCTCGATGAACCTACCCTCGGTCTTGACCCGCACAGCCGGGCATCTTTATGGGACTATATCCGCATGCTCAACCGCGACATGAATGTCACTATATTTCTTACAACCCATTATTTGGACGAGGCAGATAAGCTCTCTCACAGGATAGGTATCCTCCATAAAGGGAATCTAAAGATTGTAGATACACCGGAGGCGCTTAAAGACAGTATAAGGGGGGATTCAGTAAACCTCGCGCTAACCGGGGGCTTTAAAGAAAAGGCCATTTCGGCGCTTAAGGGTAACCCGATGGTAAAAGAGCTTCTCTGCGAGGATAGCCATGTAAGGGTGTATGTAAACAACGGGAGTGAGGCCGTACCCGGATTGATGAAGCTGCTAAACGGGCATGGCATAGAGGTCTCATCCCTTACAGTCTCAAGGCCGAGCCTTGATGATGTCTACCTGAAATACAGCGGTGTCAGCTTTAAAGAGGGTGAGTCTTCAGAGGGTAGTAACCCCTGGTGGGCCCAGTGGCAGAAGAAGGGTTGGGGAAAGAAGTGGAAGGGTGGAGAAGACTCTAATCAGGATAGTCAGGAAGGTGGTCAGCAGGAGTGGGGTAAGGAATGGGGCAATGGTGACAAACAATGGGAAGGCAGCGAAGATAAAGGCGATAAAGTGCAGGAAAGCGGGGACAAGGGGTGGGGAAACTGGTCTCCTGAAGAGATGAAGGCATGGTGGAGTCAGGGTAAAAAAGAGGAAGCTGAAACGACAGCGAATCAGTTGCTGACAAAGGCAGATGAAAATCCCCACCCTCACCCCCCGATAAATACTTCGGGGGCAAGCTTTAATCCTCTCCCTGAGGGAGAGGAGATTTCCCTCCCCTTCAAGGGGAGGGACAGGGTGGGGATGGGATTTTCGAATGAACCGAAGAAGGGAGAATGGGAAATGGAACAGGATGATAAACAGGAAGTGACAGCAGATAAAGACAAGGAAGATATTAAGGATAAAGAAAATAAAGAGGAAGAAAATATTGAGGAACCGTGGAAGAAATGGCAGGGTACACCCGAAGCAGCAGAGTGGTGGGCTAAGCAGGTGAAGAAAGAAGGCTAATTATGGTTCAGCTTGCAAGCGACACATGGTATCTTTTTAATAAGTACATGAGGATCACACTGCGGATGCCGATGTGGGCATTATTTACTATTGTACAGCCGTTAATATGGCTTCTTATATTTGGACAATTATTTAAAAACATGGCGTCCATGCCGGGGTTTCCTCAGGGGCGCTACATGGACTTCTTTTTGCCGGGCGCCGTCATCATGACAGTCCTCTTCGGCACCTCATGGTCAGGCGTAAGCCTCCTTCGTGAGATAAACTATGGCACCGTAGAGAAGATGCTCGTTACCCCTGTATCGAGGGTATCCATAGTTATGAGCCGCGTCATACACTCCGCAGTGACAGTCATTATACAATGCATAATAATACTTATAGTCGCCCTCATCTTCGGGGCGAGTGTGGCAGGATTTAAAGGGGCCTTGTTGAGCCTTATAGTCGTGTTCCTGCTGTCAATCGGTTTTTCAGGTATCTCAAATGGCCTTGCAATCTGGTTAAAGAGGGAGGAGCCGCTTGTCGTCATAGGGAATATGATGACCCTCCCCTTGATGTTTCTCTCATCGGCTATGGTGCCGAAGAGTTTTATGCCTGAATGGATACAGGTTATAACGAAGATAAATCCTATTGATTATGCGGTGGAGACAACAAGGGCATTTTACAGCGGCGGTGTCTCATCAGAGACCGTCTTCACAGGCTTCGTCTTTTTATTCCTCTTTGCATCAGTTTCTGTTTCATGGGCAACAGAGATGTTTGTAAACCAGAGCGAATAGCAAAAATAGTCCCCTCCCCCCATGATTGGGGGACGGGGGAGGGATATTTCCTCTCGTTCCCTCTCCCCACCCCCCTCCATAACCTCCCCCCACCAGGGGGGGGAGGAAAAAGGTGGGGGGGGGATTTACAGGGGGAGAGGGTTAGGGTGAGGGGGTTGGGGGTGAAACCATGGTAAAAGTCAAGTTCTTTGCAATCATTAAAAACTTAGCCGGCAAGGAAGATGCCCAGTTTGATGTTGGTCCCTCGATCAAGCTTAAAGACCTTGCCGGGATGATAGAGAAGGAGTTCCCGAAGGTCGGAGAGATGCTGCGCAGCAAACGGGTGCTTGTCTCTGTAAACCAGGAGATAGGGAGTGATGAGATGCTTGTTAAAGACGGTGATGAGGTAGGCATACTCCCTCCCTTTGCAGGGGGCTCAGAAGGGTCGCCGATGGTGCCAATGGTGAGGGTCCAGAAGGATGATTTCTCCGTCGACGAGGAGATCAACAGGGTCAAGGCGAGCTCCGGTGATATAGGCGGGATAGTAGTGTTTCTCGGTATCGGCAGGGGCACTTCCCGCGGGCGGTCTATAAAGAAACTCGACTTTGAACATTACCCCGGTATGGCGGAGAGGAGACTAAACGAGATAAGGGAGCAGGCGCTCAAAGACTTCGACATAAAAGAGGTGAATATAGTTCACAGGGTCAGTGAGATAGGCATAGGGGAAAATATAGTACTTATAATAGTAGGCGCCGCCCACAGGGCGGATGCCTTCAAGGCATGCAAGTGGTGCATAGACGAGCTAAAACGCATAACACCCATCTGGAAGAAAGAGACCACACCGGATGGGGAGATATGGGTAGAGGAGCATCCGTAGTATTGTAGCAATGAGTGATGAGCAGAAGCCGTAGGGACAGACCTTCAGGTCTGTCCAACCATGTAGCGCCGACCTTTATGGTCGGCGACAGGAGCATTAAGTCACGGTTATAATGGAAATGGAGAAAAGGCTTATATACCGCTGGGTGCTTATTCTTGTCGGTATAAGTTTGTCTGTCTTCCCCCTCAAGGTAAGTGTTGTTTCTGCAGGGGGCACCGGAAATGCCTATTCAGAAAGTAACAATGACAAAGGCACATACTGTGCCGGTGGAGTTGATCCTGTTACTAACGAACCATGTACAAAGGGGTTTAATCCTGACAACATCACCTGCACTGATAAAAACAACAACGGCTGGATAGATCAGGGCGAGTGTTCATGGGGAGACACATCAACTCCGTGGTTTCCTGCGAATTTCCTAGATACGCAAAAGGGGAATAATGTTACACCTGGTGGAAGCGGGGGAACACTGGGGCAGACCGCCACGCAGACTATAAATGATGGCCCGCATTTTACCACTAAATTCTACAATGCACCTTCTGCCCCTGGAACTACGTATACATCAGGGGTAACCTCGTCTCCCTCAGCGGGCTTGATAGAGCAGCACAATGAATTTGGTTTTGAAGTAGTGATTGACAAAAAGACAGACCCGCTTGAGCCATATTATCTGAAATTTTATATCCCTTATACCACAGTAGATTCAACACAAGATACAACAGGGGCGATGTCAGGAGATGCGACAGGCACCTATTCAAAAGAGATTACAGAGATGGATCCGAATAACCCTGGCGTATTTAACCGGTATACAATTACTGGGACATTCACAAGCAACGGCGCTAATTCCAGCTATGGCTGCGACCCCACAAAGACCCCGGATTGCAGCGCTGATGTAGAAGGAAGCTGGCGGTCAAACTGGCCATAATGAGACGTGAGGGTATACTTATTCCCTCCCCTTCAAGGGGAGGGTTAGGGTGGGGATGGGGTTAAGCCGTAGGGACAGACCTTCAGGTCTGTCCAACCAGGCAGCGCCGACCTTTATGGTCGGCTTTTAACGTGAGACGTGAGAAGTAAGTTCCCTCCCCCTTGATGGGGGAGGGTTAGGGTGGGGGTGGAATAAAGGAGCCACTATGGCATTTACACTAACAAAGGTCAAAACAAAGGCAGACCCTGCATTGGAACACATGCTCGAAAAAACCGCTGCCTTTCACGGGCATCTCTGTCCTGGCACTGTTATAGGCACCAGAATGGCGCTTGCTGGACTCAGGGAGATAGGCATTACAGACCCGAAAGGCTCTCAGCAGAAGGATTTTGTGGTGTATGTTGAAACTGACCGCTGCCCTATTGATGCTATCTCCGTTGTTACAGGGGCAAGGATAAGCAGGAGAAACCTCAGATTTCTTGACTGGGGAAAGGTTGCAGCGACATTTGTAAATTTAAAAAACGGCAAGGCAATAAGGATCCTCTGTCCGGATTCAGCGAGAGACCTGGTTGACAATTACGCATCAGGTGAATATCCGGATGACAAGCATGGAAGGGATGCAAGAGAGGTAGACGCATACAAGATAATGCCGGAAAAGGGGCTTTTTGTAATCTCAAGCGTAAAGATAGATAATCTCAAGTTCGGTAAAGAGAAGTTTAAGGTACAGTGTGAAAAGTGCGGAGAGACAGTAAATGACCGCAAAGAGATGATTGTAGATGGCAAGGTAATGTGCCAGTCATGTGGGGAGGGCGAAGGTTACTATCATGCGCTATAAAGAGGCGTCGACAACGGTTATATTTATCAGGCATGGCAGCACTGACTATCCCGAAGACAGGATATATAAAGGTGATAACGGCCCAGCCTTGAACGAAGAAGGGCGGCTACAGGCGGAGAGGCTGGGGGCATGGTTAAAGGGGAATGATATAGCTGCCGTCGTAGTAAGTCCCTCTACGAGGACGATAGAGACCGCAACCCCTATTGTAAAATCCCTGGGAATAGGGTATAAGATAATGGATGAACTCAAAGAGCGGGGTTTCGGTATATGGGAAGGCTTGACCTTCAGCGAGATAGAGGAGAGATACCCTGAAGGGCTCAGCAAGTGGAAGATAGACCCGGTCAGTTATATCCCTCAAGGCGGGGAGACGATAGTAGATATACAGAAGAGGGTTAACAGCGTAGTGCAGTGGGCGCTGCAGGAGTATAAAGGGAAAAAGGTGGCGGTGGTCTCACATACGGGGCCTATAAGGGTGATAGTAACCCAGGCCCTACAGATACCGATGATCAATTACAGACACCTGCAGATACACCCCGGTTCAGCTACCAGGATTGATTACGGGACGAGTGCGGCGAACCTTATTTACCTCAGTGTGTTGCCGGGGGGTAACAAGCCGTAGGGTGTAAAGAACACCCCCTCACCCGTCCCCTCTCCCCCAAGGGGAGAGGGTCAGGGTGAGGGGGAAGAATGTAGCGCCGACCTTTATGGTCGGCTTCAGAAAGTAGTGTGGGCACTGCCCACCTAATAAGTAACGTCAACTTCAACAAGGAAAGGAGAAACAACAATGTGTGGTACAGGAAGTGAACACAGTCATAGTGATGCAGCACATGGAACACTGTCCAGTGCAGAGAAAACAACCGCCGATCTGAGGGATGATCTTGGAGAGGTGCTGAAGTTGGTAAACAAATTCGAATACCAGAGGGCAGTCATTAATGGCGCAGACTTCCCCGCAGCAGGCGAGGTGGTGCATACTCTGGAACATATACTGGATGATCAAAAGGCCCATGCAGCAATGCTTGTACAACTCATCAACGAAATAGATGTCGTACAGAGGAATAAGTTTGAGGGTGATGAGGGTAACGGACATGAACATGAGCATAAAGGGCACGAACATACTCATGAACACTAAAAGATAGGGTCATGGGTCATCATGACAGGGTAGCGGAATTTTCGAGTGAACACTCATGTCCCTATCGGGGCACAAAGGAGGATGAAAATAATCCCCCCCTTCCCGTTGCAATGCTTCGCAGCAACGGGAACCCAGCCCCTTTAGAAAAGGGGGGATAAGTCCCCCTTTTTTAAAGGGGGGATTTAGGGGGATTATGGGGTAAGGGGGGATTTGAAAGGCATTTTCAGGTGAACCCCCATGAGCCACGGGCTGTGTGCCAAGAGTAAAGCTCAACCCTTATTATGAGGTGAAAGTCCTCTTATGGTAAAAGGTCACAAACCATATAGCTTGGGTAGCGTGGTTAGGGAAACCGAAGCCATGAAGCCTACCGACAAAGC
>JACRGZ010000123.1 GCA_016234155.1 Nitrospirota bacterium
AATAGAACACATTGACGTTAAGAAGAGCGATATTGAGAAGGTAAGAAAGAGGTTCGGAGTTAAGGATAATGTAGAGGCCTTAATAAAGGCGTTGGATATGGCCGCAGGTAAAATTGAGATTGAAAGTATCTTTGAAAAATACAAAGGGACAAAGATAAAGAGAGTCTATGATTAAAAAGGTTATAGATACCAATATCTTCATAGACCGCTTTTCCAGTCCAGATTTATATAGAGGCATTTTTATATCAAGCGGTATAGTTTACCTTTCTTCCATTGTATTAATGGAGCTCAGGGCGGGTGTTCACACAAAGCACGCCTTAAGGGCAATAGACGAAATGTTTTATTTCTTCAGACAGGTTGGCAGGATTTGGGTTCCCTCAATCACGGATTACGAAAAGGCTGGTGAGATTATTTCTAAACTGCAGGTTTCAAAAGGGTATAACATCAAGAAATCTGCTTCAATTACGAATGATTGCTTAATTGCAGCCTCGGTCAGGAGCATGGGTGCTACTCTTTATACAAAGAACAAGAAAGACTTCATGGCACTACAAGACGTCTTTCATTTTAAGGTTATGTTTGTTTAAGTTTTGAGCTTGATTTTCTTGAAATTTTTAGATTACAGATAGTAATACTAAGGAGGTGATTATCATGGGATTTGCAGTTAAGAAATCAAGAGTTCATCCATATACCACCCGAAATAAAGGAGTCTGTGGTGGTCGAAGCATTATAGAGGGGACAAGGATCCCTGTATGGTCTATTATCCGGTGGTACAAACTTGGTATGTCAATAGAGGAGATAATGCGGGAGTTCCCTCAACTGGCCCCTCCTCGGCTTAACCTTTTATTACCTGATATACTACCTTACTGAGATCAAAGAGTCTGTATGGTTTGGCAATAACGGCGGAAAAACCGTATTTCCTGAAGTCGGACATTATCGCATCGTCCGAGTAGCCGCTTGAGACTATAGCCTTTGCAGCAGGGTCTATCTCCCGCAGTTTATCTATTGCTTTTCTCCCTCCCATGCCTCCCGGGATGGTAATGTCCATAATTACCGCATCAAAGGGCAACCCCTCTTCTTTTGCCTTCTTGTACAACCTGATAGCCTCGGCACCATCCTTTGCAAAATCCACCTTGTATCCAAGCGATGATAACATGCTTCCCGCCACATCTCTGATGATCTCTTCGTCATCCATCACCAGTATCCTTCCCTTTCCTGGAATGGGTTTTTCCCCAACATCCTTGACCGGGAAGACCTTGACCTGTTTCCGGGATATGGGAAGATAGATACTAAAGGTCGTGCCGGTTCCCACTTCGGATTCTGCCATAATATAGCCGTCGTGATTACTTATTATTGAATAGACAGTTGCGAGCCCTAGCCCGCTTCCTTTATTTTTTGTCGTAAAATATGGGTCGAAAATCCGGTCAAGGTTTTCCCCTGGGATACCAATACCGCTGTCATTTATCGTCAGCCTTACATATTTTCCCACCTTTACCGGAAGGTTGTCTTCATCCTTAACGCTGACATTTTCTGCAGAAATCCTTATTATCCCGTCCTTAGGCCTTGCCTGTTCCGCATTCAGAACCAGGTTATGGATTACCTGATTTATCTGCCCTTCATCAATATCAACGAGACAGAGGTCTTCCGCTATAGAAAAATCACAGCGGATACTCGAGCCGCTAAGTACAAAGTTTGCCGAGTCCATGATCAATCCGGCTATAGAAACTGTGTTCTTTACGGGTGTCCCGCCCTTGGCAAAGGTAAGCAGTTGCTGGGTGAGATCCTTTGCCTTCAAAGATGCCTTTTCAATATTCGTCAATGTATTATATGTCCTCTCTTCCGGACTTACATATGCCTTTATGAGGGAGACATTGCCGAGGATCCCGGTCAGCAGGTTGTTGAAATCATGGGCAATGCCGCCTGCAAGGGTGCTGATAGATTCCAGCTTGCTTACCTTGAGAAATTCATCTTCCATCTTTTTGCGGATGGAGATATCCCGTAATATAACTATAGCCGCAGGCCGGCCGTGCCAGAGTGTCTTTGATGACGTTATTTCTATAGGGATACTCTTTCCATCCTTCCGTATAATGACTGTCTCGTACTGGCCTGGTTGGGGTATACCCGCGAGTCTCTTCTTAAATATTTCCATGATTGTTGGAAAGACATCCGGGTGAGCCAAATCCTTTATGCCTGTATTGAGAAGTTCATTTACGCTGTAACCTGTTATCTCTGTGGTCCGCTTATTCGCATATGCGTGTCTACCCTCGTTATTAACAATCACGATGCCGTCGTTGGCATTTTCAGCAAGTGTCCTGAAGTTTATCTCAGACGCCTCCAGTTCCTGTGTACGTTCCAGCACCTTTTCTTCGAGTTGCTCATTAAGCGCCTGAAGTTCTCTCTGCATGAGGATCAGGTCCTGGTTTTGCTGTACTGCGTTCTCGTAAATGGAGAGGAGGAAATTCAGTATCTGATGACGGCCGGAGGCTATGACATAGTGTTCACCTCCGAATGTAACATCTACCCCCTTTAAATCTTTTCCCTCATCTGCATGAGTTGAGGCTGATATAAGGGCCTCGACCTTCTCGAGGAGATATTTATCATCGAAGGGCTTGGTGAAATAGCCGTCTGCCACCACGGATGCCTTGCGGAGGACCTCTTTCCTGTCCATCAACGATGTTATTAATATAACCGGAATGTGCTTGAGACCCTCATCGTGTTTTATCTCATAGGCAAGCTCATAACCGTCCATGACAGGCATAAGTATGTCACTGATGATGATAGTGGGCATTGTTTCTCTGGCAGCCTTAAGCCCCTCCCTGCCGTCTGAAGCGATGAGTACGGTGTAGCCACGCTCTTCAAGCAGGTATTTAATCTGTTCAGCCTGTGTGGGGCTGTCCTCAACAACAAGGATCCTGACCTGTCTGTCTGCAGATTCGAATTTCGCCTTTAAATGAAGGATAGTCTGGATGCGGGTCAGGAGGAGCTCTTCGCTGTATGGTTTTACAATAAAGTCATCTGCGCCGCACTCAAGCCCCTTTATGATCTCCTTAGAGTCGGAAAGCTGTGTCAGCAGGACAACCGGTATATCTACCAGCCTTGGGTCAGACTTTATCTTACTGCAGAGCTGATAGCCGTCCATCTCCGGCATCAGGATGTCGGCTATAACGATCAGTGCCTTTTGTTTCCCCAAAATGGTCAGGGCATCTTTTGCGTTGCAGGCGATAGAAACAGGGTGTCCGAGCTGTTTGAGGCTCAATTCTATCTGCCTTGCCTGCGTGTGACTATCTTCGACTATCAGGATATAATTGCTGTCACTCATGTCTGGTCACCTCTCTTTTCCATTGCGGTTCACCTGAAAATCTTTCTGAAAATCAGGATTCGAGGGGTCAAGGGTTCAAGTGTAGGTAGAAAATCCAGTGAAACATGTCCGTTATTTTTCTAACTTCTTGATTCTTACTTCTTACTCCTATCTGGACCCCTTAAATCCTCGACCCCTTGAACCCTTTATTTAATTTTCATCCTCCTTTGTGCGCCTGTGTCTCATTCGCCTTTTATCATGCTTTCAAGCACCTTAGGTATCTTGTCGGGAGGGAGGACAAATTGGGCCGCACCAAGCCTTACCGCCTCCCCGGGCATGCCAAAAACCACCGAGCTCTTCCTATCCTGTGCTATTGTAACAGCACCCCTTTCTTTCATCAGCTTAAGTTCATCTGCACCGTCCTTCCCCATACCGGTCAGGAGTACACCTATCATATTTCCGCCAGATGCCCTTGCAGCCGAACGGAAGAGATATGAGACTGAAGGGCGGATACCGTTTTCCGGGTCGGTCTTGCTAAGGGCTATCCGGCTTTTCCCCTCCAAACCCATATGAAAGTCATCGGGGGCAAAGTATATATGTCCCTGCAGTATACGCTCTCCGTCCTTAGCTATATGAACAGGGTGTCCGGTGGTTTCTTTAAGCCATTCTGTAAGGCCTTTAAGAAAACCCTTTGCTATGTGCTGAACAACCAGCAATGGCGCCGGAAATCCCTTCTGTAAACCTGCGAGTATTGCCTGAATTACAGGTGGCCCGCCTGTGGATGCGCCTATGGCGACAAGTTTAATCCTCTCCGGGATCAGATCAGGGCTTAACTGAGGGATAGCAGCACTGCCTCTTCTTGATGGCCGTGTGCGGGGCAAGCGTCTTACCACCTTTATCTCGGACATCAGCTTGACGGTTTGGATGAGATTCCTTGTTGCCTCATAATAGTCCGGGTGGGCATTTCCTGCAGGTTTTTCTACAATGGCAACAGCACCTGCCTCCATGGCACGGAACGACTTCTCAACGTCTTTGCGGTTATAGCTCGCACTCACAATGACAATGGGTACAGGGTTAGTCTCCATGATCTGGCGGGTTGCCTCAAGGCCGTTCATCCCCGGCATATTGATATCCATGGTAATTACATCAGGCCTCTTTTCCCGGACAAACTCGACTGCCTCCATGCCATCCTCAGCCGTACCTATGACACGGATAGTCTTGTCGCTCTCGAGGATATGCTTCAGGTACTTTCTTACAACCAGTGAGTCTTCTACAATAAGGACATTGATCATGGGTATTTTAAATGAGTCTCCTGATCACCTCCAGCAGGTTACTCTGGTCGAAACTGCTCTTCACTATATACGAGTCGGCACCCACCTCGATGCCGCGCTCACGGTCCTCCCTGCTTTCGAGCGCCGTTACCAGTACAACCGGTAGGTCAGCAAGACTTTTGTCACCCCGTATCTTTGCCGTGAGGTCAAAGCCGTTCATCCCCGGCATATCAATATCCGAGACAACCAGATTAAAGTCCTCGTTCTTCAGTGTTGTAATTGCATCAATCCCGTCAACGGCAGTCTTGACCCTGTACCCGGCCGATTCGAGGATATTCTTTAACAGGATCCTTGAGGTAATGGAGTCTTCAACAACTAAGACATACCCTTTTTCTGCCCACCCCTTTTCTTCAGGGATAATAGTTGCCGCAGGTGCAGCCGTGGCTTTTACTGCCGACCTGATCAGGTCCGGAATATTCAGGATGGGGACAGGCTTTCCAGATCCGAGTATTGCAGCGCCTGCAACATTACGCACCCTGGATAATTGTCTGCCGAGGCCTTTGGCCAGTACCTCCTGCTCATTCAACACCTCATCCACGCCCAGGGCGATCTGTTTTTCAGCACTCCGGAGGACTATGATCTGTGTGAACATGGAACCTCTCCCGTTTTTCCCCGAAGAAAGCCCTAAGATACTTTCAAGACGGACAAAAGAAACAGGGCGTCCATTTAATGTGATAGTCTCCATATTTTCAACGGTCTTTATGTCATCATTATTGACCCGTCCGGTTCTATCAATATTCGTTGCGGGAACAATAAAGACCTGGTTAGAACTCTTTACAAGTATCCCCCTGAATGTGGCGACAGTGAGTGGGAGGACTATATAGAATGTTGTCCCGGCATGTATGCGTGTCTCCACTGAGATGTCGCCTCCAAGTCTCTCTACCTTTTCGCGCATTATGGCAAGCCCCAGTCCCCTCCCTGAGACATCAGTTATTACAGGGCTTGTAGAGACTCCCGAGTGGAAGATAAGGTTTATTGCATCCTCCCCGCTGAGACTGTCTGCAGCCATCTGTGATATCACCCCGTTTTTTACAGCCTCATCCTTCACCTTCTGGACATCAATCCCAGCTCCGTCATCTGAGACTATGATCTCAACCTTATCGCCGCTAAACTGCGATATGGCAATCCTGAGAGTGCCGCGACTCATTTTTTTATTAATCATCCTTGCATCGGGCCCATCGATGCCATGACTTATGGAGTTTCTTATCATGTGGATTAAAGGGTCTTTCATATCCTCAAGCACCCGTCTGTCTATCTCAACCCCTTCCCCTTGTACCACAAGATCAACTTCCTTCCCCTCTTCTCTTGCAATATCATGAACAAGTATTGGAAAGCCTTCTAATATTGTTGAGAAAGGGAGCAGCATGACCCTTTTCACGTCATCAAGAAGGTTATCAATCATCATGCTCATGACCCTGTTGTGTTTCTTAGTTGACTTTATCAACTGGATAAATTTTCTATCAACGGCTGTTAATGTGCCGGCAGGGACCTCCGGAAGATCCTTTTTCAGTTGTTCAATCCCTGAAGATAGATCTAAAAGAGTGGTATAGTGTTGTTCTGCAGCCTGTTTTAGATTGAGCATCTCTTCCGACTGGAGTAATAGCGAACCGAGCTTTCTGGTGGATATACGGACAGTGTCCGACGGATACTGAATCGTGAAGCCGGAGGCAGAGGGTGCGGACGCGGGGACGGTCTCTTTTTCTGAGGCATGGATATCAAACTCTGCTCCCCATGCCGATGATTCCAGCTCCGCGATAATCTTTGAGACCTGAATCTTCTCTTTATCAGCCTGTTCACCATCAATTGAAGAGACTATCGTGCGGATAGTGTTAATGGTTTTGTAGATGACATCAAACAGTTTACGGGAAGGTCTTACACCCTTCTGTTTCCAAACAGAGTATATGCCTTCAATGGAGTGGCACACCGCCTCAATGCCGGTCATATTGACCGCCCGTGCTGCCCCCTTCATGCTGTGGCATCTCCTGAAGATCGTTTCCACTATCTCTGTCTGAATTGCAGCGGCGGGGATCTTCTCCAGCTCAACTAAACCGGCAGATATAGCATTAAGGTGCTCCTCAGCCTCTGCCTTGAACGTCGAAAGGAGCCGCCTCCTGAAATCTTCTTCCTTGTTACTCATAGTAGTTCACCTGAAAATAACCCCATCCCCACTCTACGGCTACTCAGACCCTGTAGTGCTCTATCATCCGCTTTAGCCTCTGTCCCAGATCCTGCAGGTTCTTCATCGTAATCTCGACCTGCTTGGTGCTTGTGGCATTTTGTGTGGATGCCTGCCTGATATTGTTCATGGCCAAAGCCACCTGATCTATGCCGACCAATTGCTGCTGGTTGGACACGGCTATCTGCATCACCGCCTGAGACGCCTCTGATATGCTCCGCGTGAGCTCTCGGATTGAATCTCCTGTCCCGGCAG
This sequence comes from Nitrospirota bacterium, assembly GCA_016234155.1. Taxonomy (GTDB): domain Bacteria; phylum Nitrospirota; class 9FT-COMBO-42-15; order HDB-SIOI813; family HDB-SIOI813; genus JACRGZ01. The sequence continues at coordinate 7,058 of JACRGZ010000123.1, forward strand.
ACTGCCTGACGGCAGCCTCTACTGCCTTGCTCCCCTTCTCGGTTGACATCACAGCGGCAGTGCTTGACTTCTGGATGTCATTCAATATGGACCGGACCTGTTTTGTGGCCTGCTTCGACTGTTCCGCAAGGCTCTTGATCTCCTGTGCTACTATTATGAATCCCTTCCCCTGTTCGCCCACCTTTGCCGCCTCAATGGCGGCATTTACGGCCAGGAGGTTGGACTGCTCGGCAATGTCATCAACTGCAGCAATTATCTCACCTATAGCCTGATTATGCTCGCTCAGCTTTACGATAGTCTCTGCGATATATTCCATCTGCTCCCTGATCTTGTTTATTCCTTCTACCGTTTCATTGACCAACCTTGCCCCGTTTTGTGAGACCGTCACTGCATTTTGAGCGATGTCTGATACCTGTCTTGCCTTCTGAGAGGTAACATTTGCCGTCTGCCTTATCTCTTCAATGGTCGTGGTTGTCTCATTTACGGACACTGCAGTCTGTTCAGTGCCTGAGGCAAGCTGGGCCGTTGTTGTGGCGATCTCACTTGATGAGGCTGCGAGTACGTTGACCGCCTCCATTATGTCCCTGATCTCCCTCTGGAGTCTCTCCATCATTGCACGGAATGTCCATGAGAGTATACCCACCTCATCTTTCCTATCCTCTACAGGTGTGTTGACTGTGAGGTCTCCTGATACAACCCTCTCTGCAATGTTTGATATCGCAGTAAGGGGGGTGGCTATAATCTTTGTAGAGTACATGGACATTATTACGCTGACGATAATCGCTATAGCTCCTACAAATAGTGAGAACCAGACAGCCCGTCTTGCATTCATGCCCGACTCTGTTACGTGTCTCTCCGTCTCTTCCATAGCATCCTTATCGAGCTCCGTTATGATGGAGCGCATCTTATCATAGCGCTGTGCCTGAATCCCCATTGCCAGCTTCCTTGCCTCACCGGTCTTGCCATCATAGATTAATGGTATGATCTCTGAGTCCCGCGTCTGTTTAAATGCGAGACGTATCGCGTTTAACTCCTCCAGCCTGTGAAGTATCTTCGGCTCACCCTTGTTACGTTCAACGAGACCCTGCATTATCATGTCCCCCTGTGCAGAGCTGTCTCTTATAACCTGATGCCATGTCTCCCTCTCTGCCCGTCCGGACATAGACATCATAGTCAGTAAGGCTACGCGGACTTCGTCCTGGACGGACTTCAGCTTCAGGATGCCGGTGCTGTTAGGGAATTCTGTGGTAAAGATATCATTCAGGGATCTCTGTATACCTGATATGCCCCAGTTTGCCGTGATTATAACGATTATCAGGAAGCCGATTACTATGCCGAAGCCGAGAAAAAATTTGGTGCGGGTTGGGATGTCTATAAACCGTTTCATATTATACCTCCTCGTGGACAATTAATTTTTTATCAGATAACAGTTTTTCTGCATCTAATATTACCACCCTTTCTTTTGTAACACCCTTAAGATACTCCGCCCTTATGTCGGTCAGTGTAGGAAGGGACGTCTCCATATCACTCAATGATATCCCCTGTACACCTGAGATGGAGTCAGCCAGGACGCCGAACTCCATGGTGTCAGAATGGAGTATGATGACCTTGTTCAGGTCTGTCAGCCCCTTTTCAGGGAGGTCAAAGAACCTTTTAATATCAATTACAGACAGGATCACTCCACGCACATTTATAATGCCGGAGACATAGTTCGGTGTACACGGGACCGGGGTTATTTCGCTGAGCGGATATACTTCGCGGACATACTTAGATTCGAACCCATACCTCTCGTAAGCCAGCATAAACTCCACCACCTCTATAGACTCAACTTCTCCCTCTTCCCTCTGAGGTTCCATGGCAAGGTCTTTCGCCCTTGCCTTTAATATCTTATCCCTATCCTCCCTTGAGAATTGTGTCCGGTCTATTGCAGCCTTAGCGGCCTCGATACGGCGATAGATCTCACCCCAGTCAATGGGTTTTTTTGGTTTTTCCTGTTTCATCAGAAAATCCGAAGCTTCTGGAGTGCAAAATCTCCAGATTTTGCATGCAACGACTGGAGTCGTTGCACTCCACATTTATTCAATTTTCATCCTCCTTTGTGAGCCTGGGCTCATGGGGGTTCATCAGGAAATCCTGCTGAAAATACCCTTCTTTGCATCTGCTACATTTTCATGCCCCATATGTATTCATTGACTCAATAATCTCTGCAAGTCTCCCTGCTGTTATACCTTCTGAACCCGGCAGTTCATCCTCCGGCTTGTATGCTTCAAGAAGGCTGGAGACGTTCTTAAAATATCTCCTTGATGCCGTTGTATCACCCTGTTTTAGTTTTAGATTGCCAAGCAGGAAATAGGCCAGTATGAAATTATGGTCAAGATAGATTGCCCTCTTCAGGGCCTTAATGGCGCTTTCAACATCGCCCTGTTCCTGAAGTATCGTGGCTAAGAGATAGTAATAGTCCGGATTGACCTTATCAGCGGCGATTGACTTCTCACACCACTTTACCGCTTCATCCAGTCTTCCCTGATTGGCATATACACGGGCCAGAAGGGTAGAGACCTCCGGTTCAACGTGACCGTTTAGAACTGATAAAGGGGGAGAGATATTAACCCCCTTTTCTACCGGTAAATATTCAGGAATCCCACCTTTTAAAAACGGGTATTCAGAGATTCCCCCCTTTTCTAAAGGGGGGATAGGGGGGATTAGCTCGTCCACATGATGAGCCCTCTGACTATCCTTCCTGTACAGAGTAATCCCGGGGGATCTTACCGGAACGAACCCTGCGGGCAGAGGCCTGACAGCGTCTGTAGGGCTGAGCAAAAGCCTGCCGCCATCCATAAGGGAGTTATAAAGACCTTTGACCACCTTCCTTGCAATCCGGGGGGTAAAATACATGAGGACATTCCTGCAGGATATCACGTCCATGGCATTAGTATTATTCAAAAGCGACGGATAGACATCTTCAACCAAATTGAGATATGTAAAAGTTACCATCTTTCTGATAGAGGGTATGATCTCATAAAGTCCCTTCTCTCTTTGCCTGAAATATAACTCTCTGATCCATGAGGGTGTATCGCGGAACGACCATTCGGTATAAAGCCCCTCTGATGCCTTCTTCAGGGAGCGTGGGTTGATATCTGTGGCGAGGAGAGTGATGTCCCAGTCCCCTCTGTCCATGACCATTTTGTTCAACAGAATGGCAATGGAGTATGCCTCTTCACCCGTACTGCATCCTGTACTCCATATCCTGAGACGCCTTTCGTTATCCTGTCTTAAGGCGATTAGCTCAGGAAGTATACGTTCCTCCAGGACCTTAAAACACTCTCCCTCCCTGAAGAAATATGTCTCTCCGACAGTAAGGTGGCTTGCCAGTTTCTCCACATGCATCCTCTCCAGTGGAGAGGACTGCAGCCATCTGATAAATGCCTCACTATCATTGAAACCAAATTCAGTGGAGGCTGACTCAATCCCGTGCTCGAGGTCATTCCAGCGGGACTCGGGGAAATGAAGACCCATAAGAGAGGAGATAAGTTCGCTAAGCTGCGATAAAGATTGGACTGAGATTTTGTTGGACATGTATCTATTTTAAACCATTTTCACTGCATCATCCAACCTTTTTTCTTCTTCAATGGATAAAAACCTGTCAATGTCGTGGATGAGGATTATACCGTTTTCGAGTTTCACGACACCGACGATGTATTCTATACCTGACAGGATATTCTCTGCCGTGATGATCTCTTTTTCAGGATAACCTTCAACATTACTGACTGCATCTACTATAATCCCGACTTCCCTCCTTGACGTATGGGCTATAATCAGCTTGTTATTGATGCTGATCTCCTTTTCCGGGATACTGAAACGCATTCTGATGTTTACTACCGGGATGACACGCCCCTGTACGTTAACAATGCCAACAACAATATCAGGCGCCTTCGGCAGAGGGGTGATCTCAACCACGGGGAAGACCCTGTCTACACTGGAAACAGGTAAGGCAAATCTCCGGTCATCAAGTGTAAAGATAAGGAGATAAGTAATGTTTTGCATCCGAAAATCCCCCATGCCCGCCACCCCCCGGCCTTTTTGGTGGGCAATGCCCACCCTATGGCTTCTCACGTCTGATGCCGACCGTAAAGGTCGGCGCTGCATCTGAAAGTCCTACAGATACCCGTGAGCAAAGATAATCCCTGCGACTGCCGCTGCAAGGGAGATCATCAGCAGCACCCAGTGCATCCTGTTCAACCTTGCGAATATAGTCTCTATCTCCATCTTTACACCGCTCTTTACCATCCTGTCGAGCATCTTCTTTACCACTAACGGTTCAAGTCCGAAGAGCATTACAAACCACAATAACCATATAATAGTCATAAAAAGGAGTGGCGCTCCATGGCGGGTAAAGAGTATCCTGTACCATCCGGTTAAATAGAGCATTATAAAACCCGTTACACCTGCAATAACGTTATACACCCTTGCTATTGGTGCAAATTTATGCTCTATCCTCTGGAACGCCAGTGCCTTTTGCAGCGGGTCGTCCATCTTTATCAGCATGGGGAGGACAATTATCGTTATAAACGCAAGCCCGCCTATCCAGATTATAACAGTAAGGAGATGTATTATGTGTATTACAGTGAATAGCATCATCACTTTTATTTCAGTTTGAAAAATCTTTTTTCAATCATCTTCCGACCCCGGCTTTTCTCAAGGATAAAAATAGCAGTATGAAATTGTTATGTCAACGGAAATAATGGTGGGTGTTTTTGAGCTGGCAGTATACTTTTAGAGCATGTTCTTCAGCAGACCCACAACTGCGCCACCCATTACCAGCCATGTTGAACTGACCCTGAAATAAAATAGCAATACGGCGGTGACGACGGCTATTGCAATGGTCAGCGGGTCCATGAAAGAGGCACGGCCTAACTGTATCGTTACTGCCGCCATCAGGCCAAGCGACGCAATGTTTATGCCGTCAAGCAATGCACCCATCCCCGGTGAATGTCTGAGCCGCGGGATGAGAGGATTGCTTATAACCACGAATACGAAGGATGGGAGGAATATCCCTATAGTAGCCAGTAGTGCACCTGGAACATCTCCCAGGATGTAGCCGATGAAGGTTGCGGTGGTAAATACCGGGCCCGGCGTTACCTGTCCAACGGCAATTGCATCAATCAACTGCCGGTCAGTGAGCCAGCCAAGCCGGGTTACAAAGTCAGCCCTTAGGAAGGCAAGCAGAACGTAGCCGCTTCCGTACAGCACTGCACCGATCTTGAGAAAGATCAGGAACATGTGTGATACGCTGAATGGTGCAGCAACTGCTATCGGGAGTGAAAGCCCGCCAAGCGGGGCAATAATTCCTGATAGATTAGCTTTCTTTAAATCTCTCAGATTCTTAACAACTGCAGCGACGAATCCGCCGGCGAAGAGGAGGGCTATCTCATTTACCCCAAGAAAATAGAGGATAAGGACAGCGAGACCGATGACAGCCGTCAGCGGCCCCTTGACCGCCTTCTGTCCCAGCCCCCACAACGCCTGCACTATGATAGCTATGACCACAGGTTTGACGCCGTATAGAAGCCATGTTGCCTCAGGCGTTGTCCCGAAGCGGACATATGCCCAGGCAATGGCCATGACCATGAGCATGGCCGGCACAATGAAGCATACCCCGCCAACGATAAGACCGGCCCATCCTGCCCGTACAAAGCCAAGGTGTATCGCCATCTCAGTTGAATTGGGCCCCGGGATCAGATTGGTTGCGCCAAGCAAGTCGAGAAAATGCCGGTCGTCCACCCATTTCCTGCGTTTCACAATCTCTTCACGCATCATGGCAATATGGGCGGCAGGACCGCCGAATGCGGTTAGACCGAGCCTGAGAAAGAGCGCCGCAACTTCACGCAGGTGGTGTCTGTTGGTCATGTTGACATATATTACTTTAATAAGGCGGTCTTTTGCAATAAATGAAGAGTAACTACTTAGGTGTTTAGGCTGAAGGCTGAAGTTTATAGATTATCTCGCAAAGCACGAATAAAGCCTTAAAAACCTTCAGTCTTCAGTCTATCTACCTGAGTAGTTACAATGAAGATATATTCCTTGACAGTGAACGGATGTTCACCTATAATTTGTTTATAGTGGTTTCAAAAAGGATTTTCAGGTGAACACTCATGAGCCACGGGCTGTGTGCCAAGAGTAAAGCTCAACCCTTATTATGAGGTGAAAGTCCTCTTATGGTAAAAGGTCACAAACCATATAGCTTGGGTAGCGTGGTTAGGGAAACCGAAGCCATGAAGCCTACCGACAAAGC
>JACRGZ010000127.1 GCA_016234155.1 Nitrospirota bacterium
GAAAACTTTGGTATGCAACAACGCAGAGAGATACAGCGAGAGGGCGGCAGTGTAAAGGGCTCTTTTGAGGACTGTCTTGCAAGGCTAAGGGATAAAGGGGTAGAGAGGGAAACCTTTCTTGCAATACTGAAGGATTTAGCCATAGAGCCTGTTATGACAGCCCATCCTACTGAGGCAAAGCGGCTGACCATACTAAAAAAATACAGAAAGATATACCTCACTATCTTCAAAAAGGAGAACCCCATCTGGACACCGGAAGAGAGGGAACTGCTGCGGGAGGATATAGTAAACGAGATTCAGAAGCTTTGGCAGACGGGGGATATATTCCTTGAAAGGCCTACTATCCAGGAAGAGGTATCCAACGGGCTCCACTATTTCAGGGAGACCTTCTACCCCATTATCCCCAAGCTCTACCGTTCACTCAAGAGGTGTATGGAGAGGTTCTATCCCGACAAGGAATTATACCTGCCGCCCTTCTTAAAATTCGGCTCATGGATTGGCGGTGACAGAGATGGGAATCCCAATGTCACCCCTGAAGTAACAAAGTGGGCGCTCGAGGCGCAGAATGACCTTATACTTTCACTCTATAACCAGTCAGTGCAGGAATTAATAGGGAGTCTCAGCCAGTCAACAACCAAGGTCACTGTGTCAAAAGAGCTGCTCTCTTCCATAGAAGATAACGCATGGAGTACGCATATCATCGGGCAGCGGGTCCTTAACAGAAATCCTTATGAACCTTACAGGCAGAAGCTCTCTTTTATAAAGTTAAGACTGGAAAAGACCAGGGGGGCCGGTAACGGGGTTACACCTTCAATAATTACCGATGCTGTCAAACCTTATAAAAACCCGGCAGAACTTCTGAACGAACTGCATATAATACGCAGGAGTTTGGTCGCCAATAAAGGGATGAGGAGTGCAGAGGTAGAAATAGACGCGTTAATAAAGAGGATAGAGGTCTTTGGCTTTCACCTTGTTAAACTTGATATAAGGGAAGAGGCGTCAAGGCATACGGCGGCTATATGTGAGGTCTTTGACAGGCTTGGTATATACATCGGGTTTAATGAGATGCCTGAAGACGAAAAGGTGCTAATCCTCTCATCGGAGATAAACAATCTGCGGCCTTTCATATACGAGGGGATGCGCCTGTCGCCTGAATGCCGTAATACCATAGAGACCTTCAGGGTCATCAAATGGGCGAGAGAGAATATAAGCCCTGAGGCGATAAGCACGTATATTATAAGCATGACTCATGAGATTAGCGATATACTGACAGTGCTTCTCCTTGCAAAGGAGGCAGGGCTTTACAGGGTTACAGAGGGATTTTCAGGAGAACCATTCATGAGCCAGGGACTCACAAAGGGGGATGAAAATAATCCCCCCCTTCCCGTTGCAATGCTTCGCAGCAACGGGAATCCAGCCCCTTTAGAAAAGGGGGGTAAAAGTCCCCCTTTTTTAAAGGGGGATTTAGGGGGATTATGGGGTAAGGGGGGATTTGAGAGGCTATTTTCAGGAGAAAGTATGGCGTGCTTAGACATCGTGCCGCTCTTTGAGACTATAGATGATCTGAGAAGATCAGGGGAGATTATGGATGGCCTGTTTTCACTTCCTGTCTACAGAAGCTATATTGAGCATAGAAGTGGATTCCAGGAAATAATGCTTGGCTACTCGGACAGCAGCAAGGACGGCGGGATACTCACCTCAAGCTGGGAACTCTATAAGGCGCAGAAGAAGCTGCGGGACGTGGCACAAAAACACGGTATACGGCTCAGATTATTTCATGGCAGAGGGGGAACGGTAGGACGTGGAGGCGGGCCCACCCATAAGGCTATATTGGCCCAGCCGCCTGGCACCATTCAGGGAAATATAAAGATTACCGAGCAGGGGGAGGTCATTTCGTCAAAGTATGCAAACCAGGGCACTGCCCTGCACAACCTTGAACTTATTGTAGCAGGTGTTATTGAGGCAAGCACCCCTGCATATCACGAAGAGATAAACCTGCTTGAAGAAAATTACACCCCAATATTTGATGAACTCTCTGAGATATCATACATACTCTACAGGAATCTGGTAGACCATCCTGATTTTTACACATACTTCACATATGCCACACCTATAAATGAGATAGGTCTTGCAAAGATAGGCTCAAGGCCTGAGAGGAGGAAGGAGGGCTGGCGGATAGAAGACCTTCGCGCCATACCATGGGTATTCAGTTGGACACAGAGCAGGCACATGCTCCCTGCATGGTACCCGATAGGGGCGACATTCAAGTCTTTTATAGATAGAGACCCTGTTGCTAACATAAATACCTTAAAAGAGATGTACCGGAGGTGGCCATTTTTTGAAAACCTGCTTGATAATATCCAGATGACTATGGCAAAGGCCGATATGAACATCGCCCACCTCTACTCTAACCTTGTGCCTGATAAAGGTGTCAGAGAGGGTATCTTCGGGATGATAAAGGGTGAATTTGAATTATCAAAGGAGATGTTGCTCATTATCACGGGACAGGAGCGGCTGCTTGATAATGACCCGTGGCTACAGAGGTCAATCCATCTCAGGAACCCCTTTATGGATCCTATAAACTATATCCAGGTAAATCTCCTTAAACAGTTGCGGAGAACAGGTGATGCAGAGGTAGATCAGAAAGAACTTACTGATGCAGCGCTCCTGACAATAAGCTGTATAGCTGCGGGAATGAGGAATACGGGGTAATTAGAAATTGGCTATAACTCGAACGTATAGGAATTTCCTTTTTTGACAGGATATACAGGATGGACATGATAAATAATAAAGTAAATATAAAATATAATAAAAAATCTAGTAAATCCAGTTAATCCTGTCTAAAAAGTCCCGCCGAAAGCGGTTAAGTTCAGGCTCTTGCAAAAGTTTATGTCATCCCCGAAATCTTCTATCCCCGATAGAAACACTCGGGGACGGATATGATTTTCTGTAATAATACAATAGATTCCCGCTTAAGCTTGCCCCCGCAGGCAGTAAGCGGGGGACATGCGGGAATGACAGAATTATTAGACTTTTGCAAGAGCCTCACTCTATAAGAGTTCTTTGTTTACCTCGATCTTTGCCTTAGCACGTATAGCGGCGGCATACGAGTTCACAGCCTTCTCCGCCTTCTGGAACTGGAGGAACTTCTTGAGCCTCTGCATCTCATCCGGAGGCATTGCTGCAGCCCCTTCCTTACCACCAGAAGCACTAAGCGGGAAGGTCTCATGGACCTCCTGGTCTGATACAGAAACAGAGTCCCTTACAATGCCCTTCATCTTTTCTATAAGAAGCTCCCTGCGCTGTGCCTCTTCAAATGCCTGCACGCTCATACGGTTAGCTGCAAGGACCCTCTCGTAAAGTGTACGATCAAATTGCCCCTCCCTGTGAAACGTCTTCATCTTCATTATCCCTTCCCTCAGCTCCTCCTCGCCCACAGTCAACCCAAGATCTCCTGCTGCATCAAGCCAGAGCTCTCTGATCGCAAGGTCATCCATAACCCTATCCCGCAAATTCATCTTCTCAAGCATCTCGGAATCAAATTTGTCTTTATACGTCTCTTTGTAAAAATTTACAGCGTTGTTATACGCCCTTCTATATTCCCGCACATTGATTTTATGACCATTTACAGACATAACAATATCCCCTTTCGGGGCCTTAATCCCCAACCACCCCATGGAAACAACGAAGGTAACGGCAATAACCCCCATGATGATCTTTAATACCCATGGATTATCAATTGCTAGTTCACGGACGATTTTCAGCATATTATTTATCCTCTCCTCTTAATATAAATCATTTTTAAAATGTTTGCTTAACGCCAATTCCTGTGCATGATAATGAGAACCAATGTCCTTCCCATAGCTTGTCTGCGGCAGCTCGGCCATCTTCTCATATCGGATCTTGAAAAAGACCTGTCCATCCTCTATGCGGAACGGCACATCATGCGGCCTCACCTCAAGGACAGACCTTGTGCCCTTTACCTCGCCATATCCATAGCCAAACCCGCTGTCGAAAAAGCCTGCATAGTGGGTCCTTAACTCCCCGGAGCCGGCATCAAACTCAATCATCTCTGCCGCATACTCAAGAGGTACACGCACCTTTTCCTTGGATGCAAATATATAAAACTCCTCCGGTTCCAGGATCAGGAACCCCTCCTTCGGCGCATGTATAGATTCCCAGTAGTCAGAGGCAAGATGGCTGCCTGCCTTGGTGAGGACGATGATAGAGCTGTTCTTCTTTGCCTTAAATCCTATTACCCCCTTGCTCATATAACCTCTTAAATCAACCATCATGCAGAGTCCATCGCGTATAATAGCGGAATCTGCGGGTACAGGTATGCCCACCTCATCATAAAGCAGGAGATTGGTTTCATAAACATCCATCAGGTGTCTGTCTTCAACAAGCTGCCGTTCACAAAAGAGGCGCAACTGATTCAGGCTTTGTCCGGTTTTTACCTTTACCGTAAAAGACCTCGGAAAGACCTCAAGGTATAGCCTGCCTGAGTATCCATGCCCTATCTCATCGAATCTGTATCCCTTATCAGTTATCACCCTGGTAAAGATGTCCAATCTACCCGTAGAGCTCTTCGGGTTTGTCTTGCCATTCAGTTCCGGAGGCAGATAAAGCTCCTCCATTAACGGGATAAGATATACGTTCTTCTTCTCCAGTATGCCGTTCTCATCAAGGTCTATCTCATACATAAAGAGATCGTCCAAGAGCTCTTCAACCCGTCTCCTTTGAGGTAAAAAGCTGCTCCTCACCCTGTATGCCTTGTTTCCGAGCCTGAGGTCTATGCTCGCAGGCTGCAACTGTTTGTCAAGGATCGGGGTGGATGACTTGATGACTCCAGCCTCGATAAGTTGCCTCAGCCTTTGAACCGGTAAGGTTCCTTTGCCTGAAAGATTCATCTGAAAATCCCTTCTGAAAATCAGGATTCAAGGGGTCAAGGGGTCGAGGGGGCAAGTGTAGGGAAAAGGCAGAGATTGAAGCGGCAATGGTCTCTTCACTTGACCCCTTGAATCCTTGACCCCTTGACCCCTTTATTTAATTTTCATCCCCCTTTGTAAGCCTTTTCAACCTCCGGTTGCGGGTAACTGTAAACCTCATTATTAAAATTCCTTACAATAATCTCTCTCTCATTAATATCCAAAACATAATCCGGCGGCAGCATGGGGACCTTTCCTCCGCCACCTGGAAGGTCAATCACAAACCTGGGTATAGCCATCCCTGATACTCTCCCCTGAAGCCCTCTGATTACATCAAGGCCGCACTCAACAGGCGTCCTGAAATGTTCAGTGCCCCGTGTTAAATCAGCCTGATAAAGATAATACGGCTTCACCCTGATTGACAAGAGTTTCTGCAACAGTTCTTTGATAGTATCGGGGTCATCATTGATCCCTTTAAGGAGGACGGTCTGGCTTCCAAGCGGGATACCTGCATCAGCCAGTCTGCCACATGCAGCAGCAGCCTCTCCTGTTATCTCCCGCGGATGGATAAAATTTATATTAATGTAAAGGGGATGATACTTTTTCAGCATCCTGCAGAGTCTCTTTGTGATACGCTGCGGCAGTGCACAGGGTACACGCGTCCCGATCCTTATTATCTCAAGATGTGGTATCTCCCGTAATCCTCTTAATATCTCCTCAAGCTCTTTATCTTTAAGGATCAGGGGATCTCCACCTGACAGTATTACATCTTTAATCTCGTTATGGGCATTTATATACTCTATGCCCCTTCTTACCATCTCCCTTGGTATTGGCGCCTTACCTACAAACCTCTTCCTTGTGCAAAATCTGCAATAGACGGGACATTGATGGGTAACCATCAGCAATGCCCTGTCTTCATACCTATGGACTACAGATGGCACAGGGCTGTCCCCCTCTTCATTGAGGGGGTCATACATACCTACATCATCGTGTATCTCCTGCTCATCCGGCACAACCTGCCTGTATATCGGGTCGTCCTTCTCCTGTATAAGTGACAAAAAATATGGGTTTATCCTTACAGGATATTCTTCAATAACCTTGCTGATCTCCTCTCCATCAAGCCCAAACGTCTCCGCAAGTTGATGTGACCGGACCAGGCTCTTTTTTAATATATGCTGCCAGCGATCCATATTTTATTTTTGTAAAAGTTCAGCTAACCGCAGAGACGCAGAGGCGCTGAGTATGGAAATTAATCAAATAACAGAAAAGATAATTTTCTCTGCGTCTTTGCGTCTCTGCGGTGAACTACTACTTATTTTTTACCGCATCTCCACCACAGTTATAACCGCATCCCTCATCCCGTGTATCAACTTCTTGTCAAGGGGGCATATAGTGGCCATTATACCCCTCAGCCTTACATCCTCTCCTTCAACAAAATAGTATGGGCAGAGACGGACCCGGCCGGTCATTTTTTTAATGCTAGAAACCCCCTCACTCCATCCCTCTCCCCCTGCAAAACACCCCCCCACCTTTTTCCTCCCCCCCCTTGTGGGGGGAGGATATGGAGGGGGGTGGGGAGAGGGGGTATTCTCATCTAAATACATAATCTCCACATGTCTTCCCTTATGATACTCCTGCAATATATATGGCGTCCTGTCAAAGTTCTTCAGTGCCCTATCTATAGCCTCTCCCCATTCCTCTTTTGACACATCGTCCCCTATTACAACCCCTCTACTACCCCATGCAAGTTCTGAAAACCCGGATGGTTTTATTACAAATGCCCTCTCGGTTTGTGTGGCCTCTGCCAGCTCTGTCCAGCGGGATACCGCCCTCCTGCCAACCTTAAGGCCCGGGATTATACCATATGGCGGCATCTCTGCGGGGTCAAGTATCCATGTGCGGGGAAATATGTTACGGAGTTTAGAGCATACATCCTCGCCTAACTCACGGCGCCAATATCCCTCAAGCATAGGGTGATGAAACAGGGCATAAAGCATCTTCTCCTCAAGAAAGGGCTTAAACGGCGGGGTTACCGCCACCTCCTTCTTTTTCGCACTATACATGATCAATTCAACCTTCGGGATATTTTTCAGGTCAAAGAGTTCAAAGAATCTATAGACAACGTCAACTCTCAGTCGGCCACCCTTTTCACCTGAAAATCCTTGTTCACCCCTCACCCCCCGATAAATACTTCGGGGGCAAGCTCTATCCCTCTCCCCCTGCAAAACACCCCCCCACCTTTTTCCTCCCCCCCCTTGTGGGGGGAGGATATGGAGGGGGGTGGGGAGAGGGGATTTATCAAGGTACAGCCCTTCTTCTGTAAATATCAACTCCCCCGGTTTAACAGCCAATGCCCTTCCACCCAAATCCTTAATCGCGCCTGCAAGCCACTCCATCTCGGGTCTGTAATCTTTAGACTCCTCAGAGACCACAATAGCAATCATAGGATCAGGCATCTGCGTAACAGACTTAAGCATGTTCAGAAAACCCTGGCTCATACCATCTTTTTCGCCAACAACTGTAAACCCATGGTCACTATATACCTTGTTAAGGTTGTCGGTTATCCCCATACCTCCGGGTACAGAATCTAATTCAGTAGCAACCATTCCACCCTCTGTCAGGATAATATCAGGTCTGATAACGCCGGGAAGCAGGCCTTTTATCCTGTTCATGCACGCATATTCTATAAGGGACCGGGGTTTCCCCTGGTTCAGATACCTGGCTATCCATCCCGGCTGCCTCCCATGTATACTTTCGTAATAGAGCTTGTTTGAAGCCTTATAAAACGAATGCAGGTCTCTCCCAAGCGATTCAATAAGTAAGAGTTCAGGTTCATCTATAAAGAAGGGTTCCGGTGAGATGCGCCACTGGCTGTACACATCGTCCCTAATATCTACAAGCTCATCGATAAGCCTCTCCCTGATAGAGAGACATCTTTCCATTTGGGTCCGGGATGTGATCTCTTCTCTCATATCTATCATGTGAAGGTCTAAAGGTAAATTACTGCATTGAGCTGCTACGGCCGGGGGAGGTCTGGGCCAGCTTTTTAACGGCTATATAGTCGTATGGAATGTTATCTACTTTAGGGTTTCTCAAACCAAGCACATAGATAGTAAGGGCCTTTGCCTGCTCATCCGTAAACCCAAAATTCGGCATGATCGTCGCAGCAAATTTTAACTCAGGATTTCCAGGGACAACCTTCTGGGGATTCAAGAAATGCTCGTATATCCATTGTGCCATAGTGTGCGGACCTTCTACGTGCTGGAAATCATGGATCAGGAAAAAGGCAAGCTCTGTCTTGCTTCCAAGACCGGTCAGTTCAGGACCAATAGTCCCACCTTCACCATTTATAACGTGACATCCCCGGCAGCCATATTGGTAGGTTAAATCCCTCCCTTTAAAAAAGGTTGCGGCATCCGGAAAAATATCCGCTGTAACAGACCTGTCATGAATATCCATATGGCACTTTGCACATGAGGCCTGAGCAAACTCCTTTGTCAGAAGCTGGCGATTTAAGTGGTGAACAGCCCCATGCGTAGCCTCTACAACTACAACCTGGCCATCACCCTGGTGACACACGGTACAACCGAATTTCTCCACAGGGTGGGTCTTAAGGAAATCACCGGGATGTGTGGTAAACGGCTGGGGTTCAGTTACAAAGAGAGGATTACTCACCCCTGAATGACATGTCATACATCTATCTGTAGTATTCAATTGGGGAAGCCATGTCTGCTCTATCTTGATTGGGTTCTTGAGATAGGTCGGATCGTTCAGCTTTGACGCTAATTTTTCATTATAACTCCTCTGATACCGCATCCATTCCTGTCTATTTTCTCTATAGAATATTACTGAGGCTACGATTATGATAAAGAAAACAGCGGCGGCGAATACCTTATTCCGCCGCTTCGTAACCCCTTTTTCCCATTTATAATCCATCGCCCTTTTCTATTTTCCGTTGTTGGTTTTTTTATATAACCTCTCCATAAAACTGGAGAGGCCGATGATGGCAAATGTTATTATTGCAGTCGTTACTACAAAAAATATCCCTATACCAAATTTTTGCCACATACCCTCACCACCCTATCATCAAGTTGACGCTCAAAAATGCCCACGACCCATTGCACTGGCCTTCGGCCGCAATGGGTGCCCCGAAGGAAGGACAAGGATTTGAGACGAGGCGTAC
>JACRGZ010000126.1 GCA_016234155.1 Nitrospirota bacterium
GCTTTGTCGGTAGGCTTCATGGCTTCGGTTTCCCTAACCACGCTACCCAAGCTATATGGTTTGTGACCTTTTACCATAAGAGGACTTTCACCTCATAATAAGGGTTGAGCTTTACTCTTGGCACACAGCCCCTGGCTCATGATGGTTCACCTTAAAACGCAACACCAAACCCTATACCCACTGTAAGTTTTTTATATCCCCCCCCTACAGTCGGTATCGGGGCTGCCAGGATATCCTCGAGTTTCTGTTGCTCCTCGGAAGTCGGCCTCGGGAGGTTAGTGGAGGCATTAGTATAATCAAACCCTAAAGACATGGAGACCTTCTCTGAGAGGGAATAAGAGAGGTCTATACTTGCGGTCTGGCTGACATTACGCCTGAATTTACTGTATAGGGTCGTAGAATCAGGGTTCATATACTGAACAAGACTTATCGCATAACCTGCAGAAGCGCTCAGTCCGGCCCTTATAAATCTGCTGTAGCTTGCTGAGATGTTGTTCGAGCGGTTGGCATAATTACTACCGAGCTGTTCCTTATTAACATAGCTTGAGAAGCTGTAACTGGCGCTGATGGTATCTTTTGCCGAAAATCTCTGGGAGGACGACAGGCTCACACTGTGCTGATATGCATCGCTCGCCTTACTCCTGAAAGAGTCCGTATTGGAAAAACTATACCCCATACTGAACGATGTAGGTATACCCCCGGTGGTCACTGAGGCATTACCGGAGAGTCCGTAGCTGCGATATGAGGGTTCACTGTCAAACAGGCTGTAATTATAATTCCAGCCGGTGGAAAGCCTGTATATATCATGGAGGGTTATTTCCCACCTCGCATTTGTATTATAACCCTCTCCCCACAATTGATTCTTATACGACATTGACCTGCTGCTGGATAATCCTGCACTCAGGATATTCCCCTTTGTCCTTAATATAAAATATGAAAGAGAAAGGCTGTAACCTGATCCTACCCCTGGAACCCTTTTTACACCATAGGATAAATTTGTGTCAATACTGTGGCTAATGGAAAAACTCCCTTTCCAGTTCTTGAGCCTCTGGAATCTAATGGCTGCTATCTCTCCCTCCCCTGTCCCCTCGCTGACTGTCATAGCCTTCTTATACTCCTCCCGCGCATCCTGAAACATGTTCTCCTTTTCATATACCGTCCCTAAATAGAGACGGGCAGGCGCATAATCCTCTTTTATTTCAGTAGAACGTTTTAAGGCAGTGATAGCCTCCTCCCGCCTATCCATCCTGTCTAATATAATGCCCAGCATATAGTAGGCAATATAGTTTCCCGGGGATATTGTAATAATGCCCTCTATCTCTTTCTGGGCCTCTATATAATCCCCCCCGCTCATTAACTGTTGCACATTTTTTATCCGTCCTGAAAGCGCCTCGATCTCACTGATCCTCCCCAATTTCACCCTTGCTATATCCGCCTCTCTACCCTTCTCTGTAATAGAGAGGATGACCTTATACTCTTCCCTTGCCTCTTCAAACCTCTGCCCCCTTTCATATACAAGGGCAAGCTGCAGATGGGCCTGTACGTAGTCAGGGCTTACCTGGAGCGCCCTCTTGAGAAACTCCTCTGCCTCTTCGGGCCTCTCAAGTCTGTCATATATAACCCCTGAATTATAGAGGGCAACAGGGTTATCAGGGGCAATCTCCCGCACCATTTGAATCTCACGAAGGGCGCCCTCAAAATCCCCTTTCCCAAGAAGGCCCTTGGCCCTCTCGAAGTGTATGGCCATTATAGCCTTTCTTACCCGCTGACCGGCCTCCCGCCCTTCAGGCGTATCCGGCGCACCCGACACGATAGTCCTGTATGCCTCCCTTGCCTCTTCGTACTTACCCATTGCCTCATATGCCTCTCCAAGCAAGAGATATGCCTCCCAGTATTTCGGGACGATTTCTACCGCTGTTTTAAGACGTGTTATTGCCTCTTTAACCCTCCCGAATCGTAGATATATCTTGCCAAGCGTGAGGTGTGCCTTAGGGTTCTTATTTTCCTCAGAGACATATACCTCGGCCTCATTGAGCGCAGCCTCCATGTTTCCCTGCTCCATGAAAACCCTTATACGTTCTGACCGCTCCTTGGCCTCGAGTGCCCTCTTCAGGGTCTCCAATCTTTCAGCGGCCTTTTTTGACTCCCCGGTATCTTTTCCTGTTGCCAGCCTGTACTCTTCCACAGCCTCTTCATATCTGCGAAGGGATTCATAAATAATCCCCAGTGCAAGGTGTGCCTCAACGTATCCGGCATTGATCTTTATAGCGCTCTTTAAGACATCTACAGCCTCCTCATTCTTACCCATCATACTGTATGTAATTCCCATATCATAGAGGGCAAGGATATTCTCAGGCTCAATGGCAAGGATCTTCTGTGCCGCAGAGAGGGCGGCATCAAGTTCCTTTTTTTCCCGGTACTCGCTCGCCTGTTTAAAATATTCAGTCACCTCTATACGCTTGCCAAGATTGATAAGAAACTCCCTGGCCTTCTCCGATTCCTCACCTTCAGGCGAGATATTTATAACAGCCTCAAACTCCTTCTTTGCCTCATTGTAGTCGCCGGCGCTATTATATACGTAGCCGAGCTGAAGATGGGCATCTATATTCCCGGGCTCTTTTTCCACGACCTTGCTTAAATTCTCTCTCGCCTCTTTATACCGCCTCATCCTTGCATATATAAAACCTGCGTTGTAAAGGACCTCTACGTCGTTTGGGCTTTGTCTTAGTATAAGATCAAGCTCCTTTAAAGACTCTTCAAGCCGCCCCTCCTTGAAAAGCGCCTCAGCGCTGCGTAATCTTTCCATACGCTCCATACGCTCTTTACGCTCTTTAGCGTCAAGCCGTCTTAGCATCTTCTCTGCCTCACTGTCACCACCCTTTATTGCGGCCACGTATTCCCTCCTTGCAAGGCCATTCTCCCCCTTGATCTCGTATATGGCCCCAAGCCCTGTATGCGCTGATGCAAGGTCCGGCTTTAGCTTTAACGACATTTCCAGCGACTCTATCGCAAGGTCGTACTCCTTCAACCTGAAGTATGCCGCGGCCATATGAAAGTATGGCATGGGGTCATCAGGGTTCATGGCCGATACCCCCTTGAACACCTCTATAGCGGCATTAAACTCACCCTTGTCTGAGAGTTCTATGCCATGCTCAAGTGCGGATGGTTGAACAGGCGCCTCCTGGGCATAGGCAAATACAGGCAGCAGGAAGCCATCGCAGCCGTAGGGACAACCGTAGGGACAGACCTTCAGGTCTGTCCAGGCAAGCAGCAAAGAAGTAAGAAGTAAGAAGATGGTGGTTAAGGCGTAGCGATATCCCGGCATTTGAGGTCTTGAGTATATCTGATTTTTATACTGTGTCAAAGAACTATCTCATAGAAATACCCTCCCTGCCTCGAGGCAAAAAAAAGGGAAGCCTGGGATTCAGGCTTCCCCTTATGAGATTAAGCGAAGTCCTCTCTATTACGGGTCAGTTAGACTGGTATTAGTCTTGTGCGTTATGTCCTTATTAAGATTGTTCTGGACATTCTTATTGCTATTTACAGTCAGGTCAGGATGACTTTGTGTCTCCGTAATTGTGCAACCCGGCTGTAACATGCATCCACCACCCTTACCAATAACGATCTTCTTGCTCAGGTATGACTGCTTTATGCCAGAATTGCCTGAACCTGACTCGATATCACCGACATAGGCATAGATGAGCTGGTCAAGCCAACCACCTTCGTTATCCCAGAGGTCGTCTCCTGTTTCTTTCTCATGGTCTTCTCCATCCTTACGCAGGTTGAAGTCCTGCCATATCACACCTGCCATACCATTACCATTACCGCCAACAGTACCCTCGAAGTCAGCAAGGTCCTGATCCAAAGTCTGGCTAATGCCAAGACCGAGTGGGTAGTCCTCACCATCAGGCGCTACAGTTGAACCGCCTGGGTTACCCCAAACTGAGCTGCGGACATAGAAGAGTATGTCCAACCCCTGCTCTAAATGACGCTGCGTGTTAGTAGCCTCTTCTGAATGGTCCTCAACCCATGTGTACAGGTCATCCAGTACGATGCCTTCGTTTTCATCCATCTCGCCCGCGCCATAAGGTACGTCATCAGTCTGAGGATCTCCGGCTACATAAGAGCAGTCATAGTGAGAAGCAGTAGCAGGCTCAGTAGGCGTATTATTATTATATCTCAAATTCTCATATGGACATGGTAGTGAGTATAATGGAGCTGAAAGCGGCTGGTTTGTCTCAAAGAATAGACGGCTTCCAAGTGTAGACCCTACAGCTAAGGTCTTCCAAATCTTACCATCTTCTGAATAACCGACAGTACCATCCATACCAGGAAAAGTGTTGAACATGTCTGATCCAACAACACTAAATGCCCACTCGTCTGCATCCGCCCCGAATTCATCCGTGGATTGGGTGTTCTGCCACATATTTTGTGCAAATGCAGGTGACGCCAGGAATACTACGGCAGTTAGAAGGAGTAATATTAATATTGCTTTTCTCATATCTTTTCACCTCCTTTCCTTGTCTGATTTGCTGGATTAGTCTAAGGTTCCCCCCTCACCCATTCCCTCTCCCCACCCCCACCCTATCCCTCCCCCGCCTTTCCTATCAATAGGGGGGAGGGAATTAAAGGGAGAGGGAGAGGGTTAAAGGTGAGGGGTTCTCAAAGCCCTAATCAGCAGACATGGTTAAATAGTATTTGCAAGGGGTATGCCATAAAATACAGGGTGCAGGGTGTGGGGTGTGGGGTGTAGTAAAATGTGTTTTAAAAACAAAGAGTTAAGAGAAATAAAAAGGGGAACGTAGGGACAGACCTTAAGGTCTGTCCCTACATGTCTCCTCTCACCCTGAGGGCAAGGGGAAGGGTGGGTGGATATAATTGTATATTTTTTATACATTGCAGCGGATGGCTTACAGGAGAAAGTATTGTATAACTTTTTGTTTTTTAAGGAGAATAGAGGCATTGTGTATTATTGCTACAGGGTTTGTATTGATATGTGTAGCTATTAGCCATAACCTTGGGAGCGCTACTGCTTCTCTACCTTAAGGATTACGTTTTCTGAGCTGTCGGTGAGAAAGAGATATGGCGTGTCTTGTGAGGTGGTTATACCTGTGATCATCCCGTAGCGGGCATCTTCACGCCCGCCGGCCACAAAAGAGGACTGGCCTGTCATGCCGGAGAAGGTAACCACCTCTCCGGTATATTTGTTGACACGGCGTATAACGTTATTCCCTGTATCCGCCACATATAGATAGTCACCGTCTGCCACTATCCCCCTCGGGGCATAGAACCTTGCAGCAAACCCCACGCCGTCTCTGTCCCCGGACTCCTGGGGCATCCCGGCTAAGGTCTTAACCTGGCCGGTGGTCTTCAGGATCCTCCTTATGGTATGGTTACCGGTATCGGTAACATACAGATATGTCTCATCCATCGCTATACCCCTGGGGCCGTCGAAACCTGCGGCGGCCCCTGTGCTGTCACCTGTGCCCGGTGTGCCTGCCTCTGTCCGAATATCACCAAGCCCGGCAACAAGCCCGACATACCCTGTCGCAAGATTTATACGGCGGATGACATGATTCCCTGTATCGGCTACATACAGATTCTTTTCATCCACACATATCCCCCTCGGAAAATTGAACCTTGGGGCGCCGAACTCTGAATTCATATATCCACTCTGCAACGGTATTCCTGCAATCGTGGACACCTCCCCTGTCCCTGCATCTATCTTCCTGATTATGTGATTAGCTGTATCAGCCACATATACATTACCCGCACTATCCACAGCAATCCCTATGGGGGAGTTAAACCTTGCCTCATACCCGCTGCTGTATCCATAGCCGCTGACGCCGATATTGCCCGCAATAGTCTTGAGCGGTGCGTTTTTAATATCTGAGATATCCAGCGCCCTTATCGTATGATTGCCACTATCTGCGATATAAAATAGTTTCCCGATAATATCGCCTCCGGCAGGTGAGCTAAACCCGCTCCCCTTCTTGGGCCGGACACTGACCGAGACGGTCTCCCCAGTATCAAATGATACCCTCCGGACCCTCCCGTTACCGCTCTCAATAACATAGAGGTGCGCCCCGTCACTGTTAACCCCTGAGGGGGAGTTAAAAGAGGTGGTCTTTCCTGTCCCGTCAGTAGAGTCGCCTGAATATTTACTTGTGCCGGCGGGATATGCCGTACAGACATATTTTTCTATTATAGCAGCCGCAGCAAGGGAACTTTGTGCGCTTGTTGAAGTAGCCTGGTTCGTGCTCGTGCTCGTGTCTGTCTGTTCAGTAGTTGCCTCCGTCTCTACCTCTTTGATACATTCCTGATCCCCGGCCAGCGTGCTGACATCTCTATTGGTAAGGTCAATCCGGCGTATCAGGTGGTTGCCTGTATCTGCCACATAGAGACTGTTATTGTACCAAACTATCCCTGAAGGTAGATTGAACTGCGGCAGCCCCTTGTCTGAATCCATCAGACCTGCCTGGCCCAAACTCCCTGCAACTGTGGTAACCACTCCTGTAACGGCATCAATCCTTCTGATCGCATGATTGCCGCTGTCTGCGACATAGAGATAATTCCCGTCTGTCGCTATATCCCTCGGCTCTCTAAGGCGCGCTGACAACCCCGTACCATCTGTTGAATCGGCCGTCCCTGCCACGCCCGCCCGGCCGGCCAGGGTGGTCACAGCCCCGTCGTTAAGACCTACACGTCTTATTGTATGGTTTAGAGAATCCGCCACATACATCGAGTCACCTATCCTTATGGCGCCTGAAGGGGCATTAAACCTTGCCGCTCTTCCAACACCATCTTCTGTGCCGGCGCTGTCCGGATAACCGGCAAATGAACGCACCTCACCGGAAGAGAGATTCATCCGTCTGATAACATGATTATCCCGGTCCGTAATGTAGAGGTAATCCCCCCTATCACTTACAACTATGTCCACAGGGTTGTTGAAAAAGGCAGGGCTTTCATCACTGTCAGTACTTCCCGGTCTGCCGGGGCCGCCTGCATATACACTGACTGTTCCAGCTTCCAACTTTCTTATGACATGATTATACGTATCAGCAACATATAGTATATTCCCCTTAATGGCAACCCCCCCGGGGGTATAGAACTGGGCATCCTCCCCCACCCCGTTCTGGTAACCCGGGTTAGGGGGAAGGCCGGCAAAGGTAATAACCTCCCCTGTCCCAATATCCACACGCCTGATATCAAGATTGAGGCTGTCTGATACATAAAGGTAATCACCCACTGCCACAAGCCATTCAGGGCCATTAAACAGGCCTGTACCCAGTGGACCATCTGTTGAACCGCAGTAGTTTGCCATGCCCGAGAGTGTATTTACAATCATGGTATCAAGATCTATCACCCTTATTACGCAGTTCCCGTAGTCTGCAACATAAAGTTCCGGGCCTTTTATAGCTATTCCTGAAGGGTACGTAAATCTTGCCACACCCCATCCGCCATCGGCATACCCAGATTCACCGCCGGCTGCGGTGTAAACTCTCATATCTGTAAGGTCTAACATACGGATAGCATGATTAAATGTGTCCGCGATAAAGATATTAGCCCCGTCAGTATCAATACCTGTAGGAAGGCTGAATGTTGCATTTATCGCAGGCCCGTCCGTATAGCCGATCTCTCCTGCCACACCGGCTACTGTGACAGTCTCACCGCTGTTTTTATTTACACGTCTTATGGTGCTATTCTGGGTATCTGCAACATAAAGGAAATCCCCGATGAGTGTCATACCGGTAGGCCCCCTGAATCTGGCAGCTGTACTATCTGATGAGTCATTACTCCCTGGCTGACCCCTTAAACCTGCAAGGGTTGATACATAGCCTGTAGCAGCATCCATCTTACGGATTACATGATTCCCTGTATCAGCGATATATGTATATTCCCCGTCAGTCGCTACCCCCTCTAAGCTGTTAAACCTTGCAGATCTGCCATAACCATCAGACATACCTGCAGACAATGGCATACCTGCAACGGTTCTAATGGCCTTAGTTCCAATATCTATTTCCCGCAAGGTGTGGTTATCCTTATCAGCCACATAAAGGATATTACCATACGCTGCAATACCTTTGGGGTATCCAAACCTTGCGTATATTCCTGTCCCATCAGATGTGCCTGAGCCGCCAGGCATACCTGCAATATGTGCCATTCTTCCGCCTGTGAGGTTGGCGTCCCCCTCCAACCCCGGGCCTATGACACTATATTCGTATGCACAACCTGTAAATGGGATAATGGCAAGGATAAAAATGGCCCGGTAGAAAAACAAGCTGAATTTTTTGACCATTAATAGATAGTTTATTGCATTAAATATGCCATCTGGCATAGGACAGACCTAAAGGTCTGTCCCTACGAATTACGAATTACCTGCTACCTGCTACCCGCTACCCGCTACCCGCTACCTGCTACCTGCTACCCGCTACCTAAAAATAAAACCTCACCTGCCCCTTAAAATCCCACCCATCTAAGTCTATAAAGAGTGGGGCACGTATACCATTTTTAAAGTCTGTGTATAAAACGCTGTCACCCCTTTTTATAATATCTTTCTCCAACGGATCAACTGTGAAATACCGGACAAATTTCAGATCGCTTACCCCTCCTATAACATAGCTTATGTCCAGTCCGGCTGATAACCATTTCTTTATATAGTACTCCCCCCCTGCGCCTAAGTATGTGGCATAACCGCTACCGCTGATACCTGTCTCTGTAACCTTGTAGAAATCAAACCCCTGCTCGGGGGCATAAACATGGAGCCAGACATCGGTAGTCAGGTAGGCCCTGGTGATGGTAAGTATCCCCATCTCAGCATAAAGCCTTGTTTTCTCTTTTATAGAACTGAAAATCTCCCCCCCACCCTTTCCCTCCCCCGCAAGGGGGGAGGGTGTTTGTGTGGAGTGCAAAATCTCCTGATTTTGCTGCCCTTCCCCAGAGGACAGACCTGAAGGTCTGTCCCTACCCTCTTCCTCCTTTTTCCCCTCACCCTCCTTTACTCCCTCCCCCTTGACGGGGGCTGATGAACCATGCTCAGCTCTTGATCCTATTGCACCCTTTACTCACTCTACTCCCATTACTCCCTCCCCCTTGAAGGGGGAGGGTTGGGGAGGGGGTGACTTCTTTTAACATAACC
>JACRGZ010000128.1 GCA_016234155.1 Nitrospirota bacterium
GCTTTGTCGGTAGGCTTCATGGCTTCGGTTTCCCTAACCACGCTACCCAAGCTATATGGTTTGTGACCTTTTACCATAAGAGGACTTTCACCTCATAATAAGGGTTGAGCTTTACTCTTGGCACACAGCCATGGCTCATGACGGTTCATCTGAAAATACCTTCTGAAAATCAGGATTCAAGGGGTCAAGGGGTCGAGGGGTCAAGTGTAGGGAAAAGGCAGAGATTGAAGCGGCAATGGCCTCTTCACTTGAACCCTGGAATCCTTGACCCCTTGAACCCTTTATTTGGTTTTCATCCTCATTTATGGGGTGTTGGAATATGTTCGCTTCATCAAACCGTAGCGCCCCCCCGGCATGTATATACCCATACCCCGTCTCCGGCCTCACAGGCCTTATCCCTATTGTCACAAGATAGCCCTGTCTTGCCGCTGCAAAGGCACACTCCAGTGCCTGAAGGAATTTCTCCTTATTCTTTACAATATGATCCGCCGGAAGCACACCCATTACTGCATCAGTGTCATAATGGTTTAAATAGATCGCAGCAAGTCCAATCGCCGCAGCAGTATTCCTTGCAGCAGGCTCTATGATGAAATTATCCTTCCCTATTTCCGGGACCTGAAACCTTATCTGCTCGGCATGATTCTTGTTGGTCACAACATGTATACGCTCTAATGGTATAAGGGGGCTGACCCTTGCTATAGTCTGCTGTATAAGGGTCTCCTCCCCATCAATCCGGAGGAGCTGCTTAGGCATCGCCTCCCTGCTCAGAGGCCAGAAGCGTGTGCCACTGCCGCCGGCCATGATGACAATGTAGGTATTATTTAATTCCTGATTCATGCTTAAACCATATTAGGATTCAAGGGGTCGAGGGGTCAAGGATTCAAGTGAAAATATCTCTTAAGACACCCACTTGACCCCTTGAATCATGGACCCCTTGACCCCTTAATTTAGCCTTTATCCAGACTTATAAAACCCCCTCACCTTCCCAATCACATAATCCTGCTCAGCCTGTGTGATAAATGGCGACATGGGGAGTGACAGAATCCCTTTTGCTACCATCTCACTCACAGGGAAGTCCCCTTCCCTATAGCCGAGATAGCTAAATGCCTCCTGCAGATGAAGAGGCGCCGGATAGTGGATTGCAGTGGGAACCCCATTATCATTGAGGTATTTACTCAGCCCATCTCTCCTGTCAGTCATAATGGAATACTGGGCATACACGGAGGTATTATATTCTTCCATAAAAGGTGTAATGACAACATCTTTAAGCCCCTCACTATAATAACTACCTTTAGTCTCCCGCAGTCTTATCTCCTCATCAAGGTGACGGAACTTTGCTATCAGTATCGCAGCCTGTATTGTATCCAGTCTCCCGTTTATGCCGATATACTTATGCTGATATCTCTTCTCCTGCCCATGGACACGCAGACTCTTAATTAACTTGGCAATCTCCTCATCATCTGTGAACACCATCCCGCCATCTCCATAACACCCTAATGGCTTGGAGGGGAAAAAGGATGTTACACCTACATCCGGGATCCCGCAGGACCTCCGGCCTTTGTAAGCAGCCCCGAAAGACTGACATCCGTCTTCGATGACAAAGATGCCTTTTCTTTGTGCTATTGAATTTATCGCATCCATCTCAGCAACCTGGCCGTAGAGGCTTACCGCAATAATCCCTCTTGTCTTATCAGCAATCTTATCTTCGATCAAAGACGGGTCTATGTTATAGGTCTTCTCGTCTATATCAACAAAGACCGGCCTTGCCCCAAGTAAGGAAATAACCTCAGCAGTGGCTATAAAGGTAAAAGGAGGGCATATAATCTCATCACCGGTTTTAACCCCATAGGCCATAAGGGCAAGGAGAATCGCGTCTGTCCCTGAGCTTACACCAATCCCAAAACGGACACCAACATAATCTGCAAGCATTCTCTCCAGTTCACTTATCTTACTGCCCATGATGAACTGGGTGCTCTCAAGGACTTCGGAGATTTCCCTGTCGATGTCTTGTTTATACTTAAGATACTGGCTCTTAAGATCTATGAAGTTGAGTTTCATCTGAAACAAAAAGGCCATAGAAGACTATCTCCTATGGCTGATTTAGGCCTGCCCTCCTTTTGGACAAACCTGAAGGTTTGTCCCTACGAGTTACC
>JACRGZ010000129.1 GCA_016234155.1 Nitrospirota bacterium
ACTTTAGGCAAACTCTGAAGAACGTTGGAAGTATCAGTTACAAATCCAAAAAGACGCTGGCTAATGGCCCGCTGATTCGCATCGTATGCCTGCTGTTCGAGCCTCAACCGCTCTTCGTCTTGTCTTTGGGCTTCATATTGTCTTCGTTTTTCTTGCCTTATTGCTTCCTCCTCCGCCTTCTGCTTCTTAATAGCATCTTCAATAGCACCTTTTTTACTCTTGTGCAAGATGTAAAAAACCACGCCGATCATGATGAAAAGTCCAATTATATTCCACATAGTTTCGTCTTCCTTACGCCCAATATGTCTATAAGGCCTTATCTTGTTGCTCTCTTCGGGTTAATTCCTATCCGCTTGCTGCGGGGAGGTTCATTCTATAAAAAACCTTCTATGCATTTTCAAGAATCAAAACCCTTTTAACATATTGTTTTTTATATAACTAAGAAGCTAAAATGTACATAAGAAAATATTGTCGACATTTCCCAGATAACGTCATTTTAACCACTCGCTTAGCCGGAATGCTACCAATTCCGGTAAAGGTTGTCAAACAGTTTTATATCTATTTTATGCCTATCGTTGTTCTTTCAGGTTGTTCCATAAGTACAGAATGGATAATAGTAGCACATCTCTTTTAGCATCTATTCTCCGTCATTATTTTGATTTCCTATTATTTTATTTCTACCATGTCCACCTGTAAACAACCCTTGCGCCCTCAGACTCCGGTACTATCATAAATCCTCTCGTATTTACCTCATGTGATTGGGTATACCTTAATGCCTTTGCGGAGGAAGAGACATGCACCAGGTCATATATCCATATCCCTGCTGCAAGTGCAGCGAATGCGTACATTGGACTCTCTCCGCGTTTTTCCAGATGCTGTCCGCTCCCTGTATCGTTCTTTATCCAGACCAGTTCATCTATCCTTTCCTCTTTTGAATAATAGACCGCACCATAGATGGAACCTCCGATACTTAAGGTATAGAGCCACCAGTCATCATGGCCCAAATATATATCCCCGCCTCCTGGGAATATCATAGACAGAAAGACCGCAGTACCAGGACTTGGAAGCTTTTCCATGGAGAGACCCACCTGTAACTCCTGATCCTCTTCAACAAAGATAGAGTGGCGTGCCGAACGATAACCTTCCTTCTGGACTGTAATACTATGACTTCCTGGTTTAACCTTATCAAGCTTGAGATTCCCCCAGAGATTCGTCTGCCCTGAAGGGGTTCCGTCCAGATAAACCATGGCCCCACCAACAACATTGATAACCAGCCTCCCTGGATAAGGGATACCCATAGGCCCGAAGATCTGTTTATCTTTCCTTATCAGAACCTCACCTGTAGAGACAACATCCACTGTTTCAATATCTACCAGTCTTGCATTGATCTTTACCGTCTTCTCAAACTCTGTCATACTCCCCAGCAAAAGAAGTTCTGTCCCGGTAAAGCGGCCAAATCGCTTTGCAGACATAGGGTCCACCAGATCGGACTGATTGAGCCGCAACTCCTTCAATGATTCATCAATTAATCTCCTTTCCAACAACCTGACACCCTGTCTGGCCAATAGGGAGGTAAGCTCTTCGGCAATAAAGGCACCGAGATTTCCCATTTCACCATAAAGCGGTTTCAGGTCAGTTACGGCGATCTTTCTATTCCCGATATTCGTCTTCTTCTTCATTAACTGCTGACTCAGTGTTGAGAGGCCATCCTGTAGTTCAAGTGGATGGCCTTGCTGAGCCCATACGCTGCCTGAAAGAAACGAGACAACCGTCAGGCTCAGTAAGAGCTTGAGAAGAGCGTTCTTAATCATTGTCATCTATCCCTGAACCTGTATACATACTCAACGACATCCTGAATATCTTTATCCACTAAAGTCTTTCCAAAGCCAACCATAGATGTCCCGCGAATGCCACTCCTGATAACCTCAGCCATCTGACCGCGGTCAATGGTACTGCGCCTGAAATCTTTAGGCCTCGGGTTCAATAACGTGGAGGCAGGCCCTTTCCCATCCCCCCTCTGACCATGACAGACGACGCAGTTTTTCCTGAATATCCTTTCTCCCCGGTTCCAATCACCTGTGACAGCCGAATCAAAAGGTGTATATTCGGAACTCTCCGGTGAGGTGACTGCTTCATCTTGGTACCCGACATCATATTCTCCGGGTTGAATATTTCTAATAATCACCTCTACAGTCTCATGGCGATAGGCCTCCCTGGGATTGCTTCTCCAGCGGATGCTATATTTTCCAACGTATGTAAACTCCGACCCATTCCCCCTATCCTCAGGTGAAAAGGTGATCTGATTTAAAAGCCTTCGACGGGAGATCAATTCCGTACCCCCATAATGATTCCCTACCTGTGTGTCATCCTCAAAAAGCCATCTCTCTCCTGTATCACTCAATAGATATGTCCCCCTGTGACTGGTCGCATAGGCCCTCCCCCAGTCTGATGAGACAAGTCTAATGGTCAGATCTGTCAGATTCTCATACCATAACTCAACGATAAGACGAGAGCCGGATCTTTTGAACGATTTTACAGTCACCCGTAAGTAGTCTGATTCAAAGACAGGGGGAATGGTCACAGGCCGGTCTGTATAATCCTTTCTACCTGAGTATTCCTGCTCATCCGTTATTCCTTTCGCTGGGACTTCTATATCAGAGAGTGATTGGGGTTGCAGTAATATCTTTAATAACCTGTTTACACGGTCATCCCGAACAATGGAAGCAGTACCCACCGCCAAGATCTCTGCCCTCTCTGTGCTGAACAACCTTGCATTCACACGGACGGTGGAGTCGAGGCTGGTTAATGTCCCGGATAGGATCGCATCCGCCCCGACGAATTTACCCAGTTTCTTTGCCAGGGCTGGGTCAAAAAGGTCTGTCTGACTGAACTTGAGTTCTTCCAGTGCCCTCTCTAACTGAGCCCGTTCTATTACCCTGACTCCCTCTCGAATAAAGAGTCTTGTGATCATCTCCTCGGCGATATAACGCCCCAGTGCGGTAACCTCTCCATTAAGACCCCGGAAATCCACAACACCAACTGTCATAGAATATCTGGAAGACAGACCCTTGGTAAGCTGCCGGGTAAGGTCATCCAGCCCTTCATCTAACTCCATACCCTGGAGCGATTTCCCATACCCTGGACCAGTGATGGATAAAAACATGATCAGGGCAACAAGAAATATAAATACCCTTTGTTTATTAGGGTTATTCAATTGACTCCACCGGCAACAAGATGTAATGTATGCGGGTATGGAAGACTACCCGCGGACGATTTTGGAATTTGAGAACAGATTTGTAACCGAAGAGGCCTGTTGGGCTTACCTGATTAAGCTCCGATGGCCCGAAGGCTTTATTTGCCCCCGATGCGGTGCCGCCGGCA
>JACRGZ010000131.1 GCA_016234155.1 Nitrospirota bacterium
AGGGTTGGCAACATGGTTGCCCTCCAGGGAAACTTAGACCCCTGCGTCCTCTATGCAAGACCCCCTGTAATTAAAAAATATGCCAAATATATCCTTGATAGATATGGCAGCGGGCCTGGCCATATATTTAACCTGGGTCACGGAATACTCCCTGACACACCTGTTGAACATGCAAAGGCACTAATTGAGATTGTACACGGGGAAAGTAGCAAAAGGTGAGTGGAAAAGATGTTAACAATAAACATAGACACCCTCCTGAAATACGATAAACCAGGACCACGATATACAAGCTATCCCACTGCACCGGTATGGAACGCTGAATTTGGACCGGAGCGGTTCAAGGCCAAGATAATTGAAACAAACAGCGGAAAAGACCTACCCCCCGTCTCATTATATTTCCACATACCATTTTGTTACTCCCTCTGCTTCTACTGCGGTTGTAATTCAATAATTACAAAAAATAGGGGGCACGCCTCAGAATATTTATCTTATCTTAGGAAAGAGATAGAGATTATTTCTCAATACATAAAAAAGGGGCGGAGGGTTGTCCAGTTGCATTGGGGTGGTGGAAGCCCTGACTTTTTAAGTCCTGCGGAGATGGAAACGCTTTATGGTCATATTGTTTCTAACTTTTCGATCGCCAAAGATGCAGAGATCGGGGTTGAATTAGACCCGAGAGAGACCACCCTTGAACACATGAAAATATTAAAAGGGCTTGGATTTAACCGTATAAGCATGGGGGTTCAGGACTTTAATCCATTAGTACAGAAGGCAATAAACCGGATACAGCCTGAAAATATCACAAGGAGACTTGTGAACTGGTGCAGAGATCTGGGATTCTATAGTGTAAACATAGACCTGATATATGGTCTTCCGCACCAGACTACAGGGACATTCAATAAAACCGTTGAAAAAATCATTGAGATAAATCCTGACAGGATAGCCCTTTTTAACTATGCCCATGTTCCCTGGATGAAGCGTCATCAAAAGGTGATCAGGGAAGATACCCTCCCTCAGGGCAGAGAAAAACTTGAGATACTTAAGATGGCTATAGAAAAGTTCACCAGTGCAGGATATGTTTATGTAGGAATGGACCACTTCTCAAAACCTCAGGATGAATTATACATAGCACAGAAGGAGAAGACCCTATACAGGAATTTCCAGGGGTATACTACAAAGGCAGGTTGTGACCTGTTCGGTTTCGGGATTACATCCATAAGTATGGTGGGAAACTCCTACAGCCAGAACCATAAGGCCCTGAAAGATTATTATGCTGCCCTTAATAACGGTAATATGGCAACTTACAGAGGTTATGAATTAAACAGTGATGATATAATAAGGAGGCATGTTATCACTCGCCTTATGTGCGACTTTGAACTCACGCCATCTGATGTGGAAAAGCAATTCAGTATAACCTTCAATGAATATTTCAGAAAGGAATTGAAAAGACTTGAACCATTCAGAGATGAGGGGCTACTGATAATGCATCCGGATAAAATCGAGATAAATGACTCAGGCCGTATCCTCATCAGAAATATTGCAATGGTATTTGATGTCTATCTTGAGATCCAGGGCAGAGAGATGAGATTCTCAAGGACAATATGATAGTATAATGAACCACCCTGCCTCTATAGCCATCCTTTTAATAAATCTTGGCGGACCAGACTCACTGGAGTCTGTAGAGCCATTTCTGTTTAACCTGTTTTCTGACCCTGATATCATGGGCTATAATCGAATATTGCTAAAGCCACTTGCAAAATTCATATCAAGAAGGAGATCGCCGCTGGTTAGAGGATATTATAACTCAATAGGCGGCAAATCCCCTATCTTAGAGCTTACCAGACAACAGGCAGAGGCACTGCAAAAGGCGCTCCCGGATTCCGACAGGTTCAAAGTATTTGTAGCAATGAGATACTGGCATCCATTTATAGAAGATGTTGTAAAAGATATAATTGATTTTCAGCCGCAGAAAATAATAGTACTCCCACTTTATCCTCACTACTCAATAACCACAACCGGATCAAGTATCAATGAATTTAACAGGGCCTGGAGTCATCATGGAGATACTCATGTTGAAGTAAAGATTGTCCGGGAGTGGTATGATAACCCATTTTATATTAATGCCCTCTGTGAAACAGTACTGAAGACATTTGAATATAACAGGCTCGATTTAAAAACCACACATATAGTCTTCAGTGCCCATGGTATACCATTAAGGTTTATTAAGGATGGTGACCCTTACTCAGAGCAGATAGAAAAATGCGTTGAACTCACTGCAAGACAACTCGGTGTCATTAAGAATTGTCATCTTAGTTATCAGAGCCGGGTAGGGCCTTTGAAATGGCTTGGACCATATACAGAAGATGTACTGAAGGAATTAGGAGATAGAAAAGTCAGTAGTGTTGTCTTAGTCCCGATAAGTTTTGTCTCAGACCACATGGAAACGCTGTATGAGATTGATATATTATACAGGAAAAGGGCAAAGGGATATGGCATATCGAATTACTACAGAGTACCTGCATTAAATGATTCACCTTTATTTATTGAGTCGTTGAAGGATATCGTATTGCAGGTATAGAGAAAATTTCACCCTCCCCTTTATCCCCTCCCATCAAGGGAGGGGAAAGTTCCCTCTCCGGGGTACCCATTGCGGCTGAAGGCCAATGCAATGGGTCGATGGGAGAGGGTCAGGGTGAGGGGGATATATACGCATGAATAAGGTTCTTATTATAGGAGGTGGTATCTCAGGTCTCACTGTCGCATACTGGTTACAAAAGAACGGCCTCGATGTAACCCTCTTTGAAAAGGATATGAGACCTGGCGGCTCCATCCGCACTGAAAAGGAAGAGGGATACCTTATCGAATGCGGCCCCAACTCAACCCTTGACATATACGAAGAGGTGGATGACCTTTGTAATGAGCTTGGCATAATTAATGAAAAGATCTTTACAAGTTCAGGGACAAAAAATCGTTATATAGTCAGGGATGGTAGTTTAAGACCACTACCGACAGGCCCTTTTCAGTTTCTAACAACTGACCTGTGGAGTATAAAAGGTAAGATCCGCCTCTTTGGTGAACCCTTTGTCTCAAAATATAGTAGTTCATCCGATGAGTCCATTGCTGACTTTGTTAGAAGAAGGGCCGGCCAGGAGTTCTTAGATTATGCAATAGATCCTTTTGTAACCGGTGTATTTGCAGGTAACCCTGCATGTCTATCTGTTAAGAGTTGTTTTCCAAAGATGTATTCATTGGAGAAAGAGTATGGAAGCCTGGTAAAGGGCGCCATGTTTGGGAGAAAGAAAAAGGAAGGGCCAAAAAGAAAGATGAGGTTAATCTCCTTCAGGGATGGCCTTCAAACAATACCTGATACCATCTCTAAAGCTCTTGGAGATCGTTTTATAAAAGGCTGTAGCATTACATCTGTAAAACGGACAGGAGAAGAATTCGAAGTAACTTCCGAAAAGAACAGGGTTAGTATGACCTTCAGGGCTGATAAGGTTGTGATCGCCACACCTGCCTGGGTTACGGCTAATATCATACATCCCATATCTGAACTGGCCGCATCTTACCTGATGGAGATTGAGTATATACCTGCGGCAATCGTCTTTACAGGCTTCGACAAAAAGAGTATAAAACGTAATCTCGATGGCTTCGGCTTTCTTATCCCCTCAAAAGAGTCAAGGCTGAGGGGGTATAACCTCCTAGGGAGTATCTGGAGCTCGGCGATCTTTCAGGGACGTGCCCCTGAAGATATGGTGGCATTCACGAATATGCTAGGTGGTGCAAGAAAAACCGATATACTTGAATACAAGGACTCTGAATTGATAGAAATGACAATGAAAGATTTAAGGACTATCCTTGATATAGGGGAGAAGCCTGAATTCGCGCGGGTAATCAGACATCCGAGGGCAATTCCACAGTATACCCTGGGCCACCAGGAGCGGATAAACACAATAAATCGCGAGCTACTTGACATACGAGGACTTTATCTGGCAGGGAACTATATAAATGGCGTCTCAGTCGGGCATTGTATAGCAGAGGCAACGAAACTCGCAGCTAAAATAAAAAACGAGTATGGATGAAACCATATTGATAGAGGAAGCTAAGAAGGGGGATAAAACTGCCTTTGAAAAGCTTATCTCCAAATATCAACAAAAGGTTTACAACTATTCCCTTCGAATGACCGGTGACCCTGCCCTATCGGAGGATATCTGTCAGGAGGCCCTGATTAAGGCCTATTTCTCTATCACCTCCTTCCGCGGCGATTCGAGTTTTTCCACCTGGCTTTACCGGATCATCTACAACACCTGCAAGGACCACTGGAGAAAAGAAGGACGTTCCTCCGGGATGAAGGTATGTTTTTCAG
The DNA here is from genome assembly GCA_016234155.1 of Nitrospirota bacterium. Lineage (GTDB taxonomy): Bacteria > Nitrospirota > 9FT-COMBO-42-15 > HDB-SIOI813 > HDB-SIOI813 > JACRGZ01. The sequence goes on from JACRGZ010000131.1 coordinate 4,367, forward strand.
AGGATGATGCAGATGAGATAAAGAGTGTTCTCACTGAAGCGGCCTCTCGTCTATTTTATGACCGTTTGAGGCAGGAAGAGTTACAGGACTGGATTGCAAATCTCATCACTCAACTCCCCCCGGAATTTAGAACCATCTTGATCTTAAGAGATATTCAGGGTTTCTCATTTCAGGAGATTGCAGAAATAGCAGACGCCTCTATAGGGACTGTGAAATCCAGGCTTAATCGGGCAAGAAATCAACTTCGGGCCATCCTTTCCGGGAACTTTTAGATAAAAATTTCCGTCTAATATAACAGGAAGATAAAAATGGACCCACTATGCAAAGAGATTCAGGAACAGTTTGTCGACTATATCGATCGTTCTCTCCCCTTTACGGAAAGGGAGAGGGTGCAGGGGCATCTTCTCACCTGTAATGGTTGCTCCAGGGCACTGGATATGACGCGGCAGCTTATCAATCTATGCAGTCAGGTTGGAGAGGAACCCGTTCCTGCCGGATTCTCGGCAAGGCTTAGTGACCGCCTCCAGGAGATATCCCTGGCGACAATTCCAACAGAGACCATAAAAGGTTCCACAGGACAGCGAAGACACCAGAGAATACGCCAGAAAATACGCCAAAGAATACGCCAAAGAATACGATGGACACACAGGGTCTTCCCTGTCTTACAACCGGGAAGAATCTGGGCCATAGCAGGACTTGCCCTTCTTCTCTTACTGATCCCCTTTTATTACTATGCAACAAAGACAGAACAGTCCGGAAACCCGGCGACCATTGCTACCTACAGGGCAGATATGGTACCGGCTCATGTCGGTCTTAACGAGGATACCCTTATCCGGATCTGGTTTGACGCGAGGGAACCGGTTGAACAGGTTCGTTTTTATCTGGAACTTCCTGAGGGGATCGCCATGGTACAGGATGGCCAGGTCGTTGCTGAACGCAGATTGCAATGGGAGGGCAATCTTCAGAGTGGACGGAATCTAATTCCCTTAACGGTCCGGGGAGTAGCACGAGGTCAGTGGAGAGTTATTGTCTTGATTGAGAAAGGTTTAGCCAGGAAGGAGCGGTCTGTCGATATTAAGGTGAATGGTATTTAACTCTAACAACCAAAAAGGAGGTTTCTTCAATGAAAAGATTCATTATAATCTCAGGTGCAATCATTATAGCACTATCATGGGGGGCGGGAAATACCTTTGGGGAACCACACTCTCCGCAACCTACGGCAAAGGTCCCTGAGAAAGTGGACCTGCCCGTGGATATCACGATAGATATCATCAAGAGCGGTGAAGATATTCCGCAGAGTACCCAGATTAAGATTGATATGGAAAATCAGAAAAGCGGTAAAGAGATCCATCTCATCCTTCCCCGAAGAGGAGGGAATGAGGATCACAGGGGCCCGAATGAGCATTCTGTGGTTACGAGCACACCGGCACAGACCGGTGTCCATGAGCCTGGCTCAAGGCCGGTGGAGATTGATCTCCCTAATCCGGGTCACTCAGGCAATCCGGCGGCTGATGTCCATGACTTGGAAGTTCCAGGAGATGTGGCCCCGGATATGGAGACCCCGGTAGCCACCCCTCCTGATTTTGATACCCCGGTGGCTGATGTCCCGGAGGCGGATAATATATCTGGAGGGATGGTCCCGGATATGGAAACTCCTGTGGCGACGCCTCCTCACATGGATACTCCAGCGGCTACAGTCCCGGATCCGGAGGTACCGGGGAGAGGGATATCTAATCCCCATACGTCCAGACATTAAGGCTTGCAGGGAGGGTGTAAATTTTATTAATACGAAAGTAATAAATGTCTTTATACTGCGAAAAAGGGGGGCGATTTATTTCGCTCCCCTTTTTAGTATCTTTCTCATCTGCCTGACCTTTCCCGCCACTTCTTTCCCTGAACAGGGGAAGCCTGCACAGGGGAAGAAGGATACGATTGCCACAGTATCCAGGTTGATCGAGGAAGGGCAATTCAAAAAGGCCATCGAGCAGCTTACTGTTGCTATCCGGAATGATCCCGAAAATCCAGACCTCTATCTCTGGATAGGCATCGCCTATTATAAAACAGGCAGGGATCAAGAAGCAGAAGAGTCATTCCATGCGGCTTTAAAGCTAAAGCCTGTCGATGCACGCATCCATTACAACAGGGGGGCACTCTATTTCCGGGAGAAGAAATGGGACCAGGCAATAACGTCCTTTCTCCAGGCGGCCAATCTCGCTCCGGACTGGAAGGCTCACAGTTATCTGAACATCGGGCTTATCTACTATAAACAGGGAAGGGACGAAGAGGCGATCAGTTGGTTTCAAAAAACCCTTCAGGAAAACCCTGCTGCCCCGACACAACAGATGGCATTGGAGATGATAGATCTCCTGAGTACCATGAAACAGCCCGTTAAAAATGGCACATGGAATGTTCAGGTCAGTATGGGGAGAGAGTTTGATACCAATGTCTTCCTGACATCGGCAGAGCAGGTCGCCACCAGAAAAGAAGACTGGGCGACGGCAGGGACATTTTATTTGAATTACCGTCTCCCTATTTATGAGAATCTCTTCTTTCTCTCACCCGGTTACTATCTCTCCGGTCGGTGGTATGATTCTGAAGGCCTGGACTATAATTATCTCCTTCATGATCTTCTGCTGTTCATAGAGAGCCCTTCCCTGGGAATCCATCCACGTCTGGGCTATTCTTATATTTATACCCACCTGGGAAATAGACCCTTTCTCGAAATCCATCAATTCTCATTCAATTCTCAAATCTTCAGGTTCGGGAATCATGTCATCAAACTCGACGGCATCTTCAGCATCGATAATGCCCGCGATCAGGGCTATAATTATCTATCCGGAAATGAATGGAAGATAGGCCTATCAGATACCACCTCCCTTTATAAGAACCTGGGGTATATCTATCTTGCCCTCGTCATTTCGAGGATCAATCTGTCCGATTTTAGATCGCCTGCACAATTCTCTTCCTATTCTTACGATGCAATCGAACCTTCCATCCAGACGCAATTCCCCCTCCTGGAAAGGGTGCAGGTCAAGGGATTATTTAGCTACCAGCACCGTTCTTATCACGATGAAGATATTTGGAGTACAGGGAGGAAGAAGAGAAGGGATGAAAGATTTACAGCAGGATTGTCAGTCCTTCGCCCCGTATTCAAATATCTCGAAGCCGAGATTAAATACTGGGTTCAGATCACCCAGTCCAACATCGGTGATGACCCGGGGGATTATGCGGACCGTGATTACAGAAAAGGCATCTATTCCCTATCCCTCAAGGCAGCCTTTTAACCTTGATTTATTTATCAGGGGCTCTTATGTTTCAGAAGTGATGTTTATTATTGTTTTAACATTCCCGCGTGGATTCCAGTCTCCTGTAACTTCAATCCTGCGCGGTTCAAGGAGATTCTTCAGGTCATCATATATCTTGTTGGTAGCAGATTCGTGAGAGATGTGCTGGTCACGGTATTTGTTAAGATATAGCTTTAATGAACGTAATTCCACTATATATCTGTCAGGCACATAACTTACCTTTATCGTAGCATAATCAGGATAGCCTGAACGTGGGCATAGACAAGAGAACTCAGGAAAAGAAATATCAATCACATAATCCCTGTCTGGATAAGGATTATCCCACCGCTCTAACTCTGCCTTCTTTATAGCCTCTTCACCGTAACGCATACGTTACCCCTGAATTGCCGAGTGCTACAGAAACATTCCTTAGAAATCTCTCCATCTTTATCCGTCTTATTGGACTATTTTTAAA
>JACRGZ010000132.1 GCA_016234155.1 Nitrospirota bacterium
GTCGGTGTGAAGATTGAGGAGCTTTTAAAGATGGAGTGAAGGCTTAAATAAATACTAATGCCCATGCTGCCACAACAATAAAGATAGACGGGTCATCTACAGTCTATCCTATTACAGAGGCGGTGGCAGAGGAATTTCAGGCAGCAGAAAAGGGAAAGACGAGGGTTACGGTAGGAATCTCCGGGACTGGCGGCGGTTTCAAAAAGTTCTGTAATGGAGAGACAGATATAAGTGATGCATCAAGGCCAATAAAACCTACTGAGGTTGAGGCCTGCAAAAAGAAAGGGATAGATTATATCGAGCTCCCTGTGGCATATGATGGTCTTGCGATAATGGTTAATCCGAAGAACAACTGGGTTGATTATATAACTGTAAAGGAATTGAAGAAATTGTGGGAGCCTGAGGCTCAGGGGAAGATTACAAGGTGGAATCAGATACGTCCTAACTGGCCCGGAAAGGAAATCCGTCTTTTTGGAGCAGGTGTAGACTCCGGCACATATGACTATTTTACAGAGGCGATTGTCGGTAAGGAGCATACAAGCCGCGGGGACTATACCTCCAGTGAAGATGACAATGTACTTGTCCAGGGTATTACCACAGATGTCCTTGCTTTAGGTTTCTCTGGTGTGGCATACTATGAAAGCAATAAAGAGAGACTAAAGCTTGTGCCGGTTGACGATGAAAATCCCGCAAATGGCAAAGGGCCGATACTCCCCACATATGATGATGTAATGAAAGGGATTTATCAACCTCTGTCAAGACCCATATTCATTTACGTTAATAAAAAATCTGCTGACAGACCTGAGGTGACAAGGTTTATTGAATTCTACATGAAGAATGCAGGTGCGCTATCGAAAGAGGTCGGTTATATTGCATTGCCTGATAAGGGATATGAGTTGGCGCTTAAACGATTTACAAAACGTATTACCGGTTCAGTTTTTGGCGGTCATGGTTCTCAGGTCGGTGTGAAGATTGAGGAGCTTTTAAAGATGGAGTGAAGGCTTAAATAAATACTAAATCCTAAGCGCTATCCTGAACTTGATTCAGGACTAAACAATATCAAATGATCCAAATCCAAAATTATGAAGTAAGGGGTCGAGGAGTCAAGGGGTCGAGTGAAAACCTAAAAATAACACTTGACCCCTCGACCCCTCGAATCCTTGAACCCTTATTTTTAGAATTTAGAATTTAACTACAGTTGCTTTATGTATAAACGTGTTCAAAGGTACAAGGAGAGGCTTATCGAGGGGGCGCTTTTCCTGAGTGCCCTCTTTTCTATTTTTATAACAGGCGGCATAATCGCAGTCCTCTTTTTTGAGACCTTTGAGTTCTTTAAAGAGGTCTCCATAATCGCATTTCTTACTGACACTCAGTGGACTCCTCTGTTTGCGGAGAAACACTTCGGGATACTCCCGCTGTTTGCCGGCACCTTCCTGACAACGGTTATCGCTATTACAGTCGCGCTTCCTATTGGCCTTATAAGTGCAATCTATCTCAGTGAATATGCAACGGACAGGGTCAGGACGATGGTGAAACCGGCGCTGGAAGTTTTAGCCGCTGTTCCGACTGTAGTCTATGGTTACTTCGCCTTACTTTTTGTAACCCCTCTCCTGCAAAAGATTATACCGGACTTATCAGGTTTTAACGCATTGAGCCCCGGTATTGTCATGGGGATCATGATAATACCAATAATCTCATCTCTCAGTGAGGACGCCATGCATGCTGTGCCAATGGGATTGAGGGAAGGCGCATATGCACTCGGTTCTACAAGGCTTCAGGTAGCCACACGTGTGGTGGTTCCTGCTGCCTTTTCCGGTATAGCGGCATCTTTTATGCTTGGTATATCAAGGGCTGTGGGAGAGACAATGATTGTAGCGATAGCAGCAGGTCAGCAGCCGAGGCTTACCCTGAACCCGCTTGTTCCCATTGCAACAGTGACGGCTTACATAGTTCAGGTTAGCCTTGGTGACACTCCGACAGGAACAATTGAGTATAAGACTATCTTTGCCGTGGGCATTAGCCTTTTTGTAGTAACATTCGGATTGAACATGGTGAGCTACTGGTTTAAGAAAAAGTTTATGGAGGTGTATGAGTAAAAAATCAAAATGCAAAAATCAAAGTTCAAAATGATAAATAAAAATTTAAAAGTGAAGATTTCTTTAGCATGAACAGAAATATTTTGAGTAAATGGTTTGATAATATTTTCTGGGTGCTTGGTTTTATCGCCACCCTGATAGGGCTGGCCACCCTGATAGTCCTCATATTGGATGTGCTTGCAGATGGGGTAGGAAGGCTTGGATGGCAGTTCTTGACAAGCTACCCTTCGAGGCGGCCGGAATCTGCAGGGATACTTTCCGCGTGGATAGGGACTATATGGATCATGGCGCTGACAACCCTCCTCTCCATACCCCTTGGTATTATGGCAGCCGTTTACTTAGAGGAGTACAGCAGAAAGAACTGGTTAACAAACCTTATTGAAATAAATATTGCTAATTTAGCAGGTGTCCCCTCTATTATTTACGGATTGTTGGGGCTTGGACTTTTTGTAAGGGCGATGTCTCTTGAGCGGAGTCTTATCTCCGGCGCCGCAACCCTTGCTATCCTTGTGCTGCCTATTGTTATTTTATCCACGAGGGAGGCATTGAGGGCGATCCCCTTCTCTATCAGGGAGGCATCATATGCCCTTGGTGCGACGAAGTGGCAGACCATAAGGCACCAGGTATTGCCTGCTGCACTGCCGGGGATTATGACAGGGGTTATTCTCTCTATGTCGAGGGCAGTCGGTGAGACAGCCCCCCTTATAATGATAGGAGCCCTAACCTATGTAGCATTTTTGCCGGCAAGTCCAATATCATCAGAGTTTCCTTTTATAAGCATTCAGGGGCTTTTTGACCCTTTTACAGTCCTCCCCATTCAGATATTCAACTGGGTATCAAGGCCGCAAAAAGGCTTTTTTGCAGATGCGGCTGCCGGTATAATAGTGCTTTTGATAATTACCTTCATGATGAATGCGATTGCAGTCTGGATGCGGCATAAATATCAGAAGAAGATCAGATGGTGAATTTTGATTGCGGATTGCGGAATGTGGAGTGCAAAGTCTCCTGACTTTGCATGCGGATTGCGGAATTATGAATGAACAGGGATGGTTATGGCTTTTAAGGTAAAAGATGTAAACGCCTTCTATGGCGAGAAACAGGCGCTGAAGGGTGTGAGCTTTGAAATACCCGCAAAGTCTGTAACTGCGATTATTGGCCCTTCAGGATGCGGGAAGAGCACATTTATCAGGTGTCTCAACAGGATGAATGACCTTGTTCCGATGTTTAGCATTACCGGGGAGATACTCTACAATGGGACCAACATATATTCAAAAGGCATTGATGTCACAGAACTGAGGAGACGCATAGGAATGGTGTTTCAGAAGCCAAACCCATTTCCCAAGAGTATCTACGAAAATGCAGCTTATGGACTGCGGATTCAAGGGGTAAACAAAAGAAATATCCTCGATAAGGTTGTAGAGGGAAGCCTGAGGAAGGCAGCCCTCTGGGATGAGGTAAAGGACAGACTCAATTCAAGCGCCCTTGCACTTTCGGGGGGGCAGCAGCAGAGGCTCTGTATAGCGAGGGCAATAGCTACGGAGCCGGAGGTTATTCTTTTTGATGAACCATGCTCGGCCCTTGATCCTATTGCAACGGCAAAGATAGAAGACCAGATCACAGCGCTTAAACAATACTATACGGTTGTCATTGTGACCCATAACATGCAGCAGGCGGCGCGTGTTTCAGAGTATACAGGCTTTTTCATGATGGGTGAGCTTGTAGAGTTTGATATTACAAGGAAGATATTTACGGCGCCGTCGAATAAGCTGACAGAGGATTATATAACAGGGAGATTCGGATAATTGCGGAGTGCGGAGTGCGGAATTTAAATCCGCATTCCGAATTCCACAATCCGCATTAAAAGGAGGATTAAACGATGACACGTGAGGCATATCACAAGGCATTAAAGGATGTGCAGTATGATGTGATGAAAATGGCAGACATGGTCAGCAAGGCATTGCGCGACTCTATTGAGGCATTAAAACACAGAGACTTTGAGGCTTCAAAGAGGATCATAGATGATGACAACCTTATCAACAGGAAGAGGTTTGATATAGAAGAAAAGTGTCTCCTCCTGATTGCTACCCAGCAGCCTATGGCAGTAGATCTCAGGGTCCTGGCAGCAGTTATTAACATTATTACCGTCCTGGAACGTATTGGTGACCATGCGGAGGGAATAGCGAAGATCAATATTTCAATCGGAAAGGAGCCGCTGGTAAAACCGCTTAGAGATCTACCACGAATGAGTGAAATCGGACTTTCCATGCTTGACAGATGTATGAAGGCCTTTGTCAACAGGGATATAGAGGCCGCCAAGAAGGTTTGCGATGATGATGATGAGGTGGATGCACTATATGATCAGACATACAGGGAGCTGCTGCTTATCATGATAGAAAACCCGAGGACTATCCATGGGGCCACATATCTGATATGGGCTGCTCATAATTTAGAGAGGATTGCCGATCGGGTGACCAATATTGCAGAACGAGTTGTTTTTATGGTTACCGGCAAGATGGAGGAGATGAATATATCGAAGTATTAAAAGGCAGTGAATGGTAAATAGTGAGTAACTACTCAGCATATTGAATAACTTAATGATAATGAATGTTTTTTTATTTTCTTGAGGATCAAAAATAACACCTGCTGAGTAGTTACAATAGTGAATAGTAAAGGGTAGAAATGGTAGGGATAAACCTGTCCTGAGCAAGTCGAAGGACCTTCAGGTTTGTCCTTTCCCGGAAAGTCGGTGGACATTCTCTATGACTTTCTTTAGGTCCTGATTAGACATAGTGTTTACAAGCTGTAATATATGAAAGCGGTATGCGTAGTATTCACTGTCATGCCCCTCTGACAAACAGAGCAGTTCTTCAGTGGAAAGATCAAGCGCCCCGGCGAGCACGGATATAGTGCTCAGTTTCGGGTCCTCTTTCCCGGCCTCTAACTCCTCAATATCCTTTGTTGAAAGTCCTGCCTTCTGTCCCAGTTCTTCCCGGGATATCATCCGTTGCTTCCTGAATACCCGCAATTGACGGCCAAATCGTTGTAACAGAATCGGTTTTTCTTTCATCATCCCCTCATAGCAGAGTGCAATTTTATATATTTTATACAACAATTATTTGGTATCTGTCAACATTTTACTGCAAATCATATATTGTAGACATTTCATAAGAGGGGAGATAGGTTGTCTGCATGTACCGGATAAAGGACCGGAAATTTATCGGTATGAGGATTAGAGACAGGCGGCGGGAATTATGCCTCTCTCAGGAAAAACTGGCAGAGGCCATCGGGATCACATACCAGCAGCTCCAGAGATACGAGAACGGCAGGAGTTATCTGAATACGGACCGGCTCCAGGCGATATCCCTGGCCCTTGATGTCCCCATTACCTATCTTTTCAAGGAAACAGGAGAGGAAAAGATAGAGATTATGGAAAAGGGGTTACCTTATATATTCCAGGAAGAAAAGGAGTTCGTGGAGTATCTGCGAAAGATAGACAATGAGGAGTATAAGAAGGGTATAATGACCTTTCTAAAGCTTGCTGCCAGTAAGAAAAAAAAATCCTAAATCCTAAGATTTAGAATTTTGCTCTACATGCAATATACGTGGGAACTACTCTAAATGGCCTGTAGGACAGTTTAACATGGCGTAGGTTCTCAAGGCCTGAGTCGCCGAGGGTATTGATGTATATGTGGCCATCCATTTCTCTGCAGAATTCCCGGAAAATAAATTGAGACAATCCCTTAATGTCTGTATTTGTGACCTCCATTAAGATATAGAAGATATCCTTTCCCCGCGTAAACCCGAATATGTAACCCTCAACCTGATCGTTGATACGCACTACCCGTCCTGTTAACTGGAGCGACTTGTAGTGTTTTATTGCCTGCATGTGTGATAAAAGTGTGTCCTCCAATAGGGCATGATAGAAGGGGGTATGAATCTTTTTATCTCTCGTGCCCTTCCACTTATTAAAGAGAGTGATACAGTGAACAGAATGATGAGGCTCAAATGGTTCATAGGCATACCTGTAGCGCTTCACAAAGTAATTACACATTGCCCGCTTCGATTTGTATGGGTTCCCCTTTAAATTGGCAAGGTCCTCACGGAGATAGAGATATTCTGACTCACCCGGCCTTATTTCATACCCGAGAGATGTGAGGCAGTCTACCTCTTGTTCATCTATATTTTCGATGTGGGATACGGACTTGTTTTTGTTGATCGTATCCATGATAGCAAAGACTGTTGATAAGATATGATTAGACCCCCTCTCCCCAAAGGGGAGAGGGTAAGGGTGAGGGGGAGACTTAGCCAAAACAGGCGGTACCGGTATGTAAATATAATCATCATATCCTGCAAACAGACACAGATAGCCATCTATAATACCCCAGTAGAAGTGAAAGATATCACGCCAGATGTAGTGAGAGGCAAAGGCATAAGCAGAGAGCATAGTATTTCGGGCGTTGAGAATGGTATCAATGGTTGGTTTATCGGATATTTTTAAAGGCTTGAGGCCAAATTGGAGCAGATTCATTATGAAATAACGACATTCTTTAGTCCCTTTAACGCCGCTACAGGAATGACATCATCCTGATAAGGCCCTATCAGGCCCTGATTTTCAGCAAAGATGCCTAAGAGCGAAGGGGATTCTATGGCAGATGCAATTTCACCCGAAGCGACTTTGATGCTATATGCATACCTGTACTCTCTGATATAAGGGCACTTTATATCTATCCCCAGAATTATTGGCCCCAGAACTATTGGCCCCAGAACTATCGGTACAAGAATGTCCCGCCTATCTATTTCCTTGCCGCCGTCATCTATTTTTTTACCTGCAGCATCCCGCATAATTGCAAAGGGGTATATCATACAGTCAAGCGGCCGGACATCGTATATCGTGCAATGTGATTTTGCAGGATCAAAGGCCGGGCATATATACCCTTCCTTGTATGCGGTCAGGGTTATCTTACAACCGGAGGTTTCAGTGAAATAAGATGCATCAATGCCGCCTTTGATAGAGGAGACGATCTCCTCCCTGGTAAAATATGGTGCAAGGAAGCTATTTTTTTCCGGGAAGCGGCAGCATACATCGCACTTAGCGCACCAGTCTGGAGGAACTATCTGGGTGATCTTTATCTGAAAATGTCCTTTCAAATCCCTCCTTACCCCATAATCCCCCTAAATCCCCCTTTAACAAAGGGGGACTTTTACCCCCCTTTTCTAAAGGGGCTGGGTTCCCGTTGCTGCGATGCATTGCAACGGGAAGGGGGGGATTATTTTCATGCTCCTTTGTGAGCCTCTGGCTCATGGCGGTTCACCTGAAAATAACCTTTGAAATAAGGGTCATGGGTCAAGGGTCAAAGGGTCAAGGGAGATTGCCATGACCCATGACCCATTGACCCGACATTTTCATTCTTCTATCTCAGGTTCGTCATGCTTAAGGAGTTTTGCAA
>JACRGZ010000130.1 GCA_016234155.1 Nitrospirota bacterium
GAAAAGAGACAGATTAAGATGGAAAAGAAAAGCAATAAAAAATAATTGGGTAAAAACTTTTTATAAAGAAATAGAATGTGGGGGAGACATTCCTGATCAATAATAAAGAATTTGACCCATAATTTAATCCCTGCCATTATCTCTATTCACCCTTTATCTTTCCCTTAAAGTCTTGTAAGATAGTCATCTATGAAAGGATTCATCATAGCTGCCGCGGCAAGCGGTGCAGGCAAGACCACTGTATCGATGGGGCTTATGGCCGCCTTTAGAAAGAGGGGGCTTATCTGCCAGCCCTTTAAAGTAGGGCCCGATTTTATAGATCCAGGCTATCATAGCATTGTATGCGGAAGGCCGTCTATTAATCTTGATTCCTGGATGATGCCCCAAAGGTATGTTATTGAGTCGTTCTGGAAGCATTCAGAGGGGGCCGATATGGCGATTATTGAGGGTGTGATGGGGCTGCTTGACGGTGGAGATGCAAGCAGCGCCGAAATTGCACGAATATTGGATCTACCGGTTATCCTTGTCCTTGATGCCGGCGGTATGGCTGAGACAGCCGGGGCGATCCTGTATGGTCTTAAAAATTATGATAAAAGGCTCAACATAGCCGGTGCAATATTAAATAGGGTCGGAAGCGATATTCATTACAAGATGATATCAGAGGCTATATCAGGGAGATGGGGGGCGGAACTATTCGGATATATAAGAAAGGACGAGGCTATTGGCATTAAAGAAAGACACCTGGGCCTCGTTACTGCAATAGAGAACAGGCCCTCTGATGAGACCATTGAACAACTGATCCGGACAGTAGAAGAGGGGGTTGATCTTGACGCCATTCTAAAGGCTATTGAGATTAAGGGATCAGGGGGTAGGGTGCAGGGGGTAGGGTTTAGCAGTCAGCAGATAGAAGATAGTGATCTAATCCCTACTCTCAGGCCCCGAGACCATACAAAGAAGGTAAGGCTTGCAATTGCATATGATGAGGCATTTTCATTCTACTATCAGGACAACCTTGATATGCTGGAGGCCCGGGGGGCGGAGCTTTGCCGGTTTTCTCCATTAAAAGATCAAAGGCTCCCGGAGGGGATAGAAGGTATCTATATAGGGGGAGGATATCCTGAGGTCTATGCAGAGATACTGGACAGAAATATCCCTATTAAGGAGGAGATAAGAACGCTGGCTGAGGATGGTCTTCCAATATATGCTGAATGCGGTGGGATGATATATTTATCTCAAGGTATCCTTTCGGGGGACGGCATATTCTATAAAATGGCAGGGATAATTCCTAAAAGGGCCAGGATGGAGAAGAAGCTGGAGGCAATAGGTTACAGGGAGGTAGAACTTTTAAAGGAGTGCATCCTTGGCAGAAAAGGAAATAAGATCAGGGGGCACGAGTTTCATTATTCGAGACTTGAAGGGAACCCGCACGACTATAACGGTAAGAAGATCGAATACCTGTATCAGGTAACAGATAAAAGGGGGAGTATAAGCGTGGAAGGGTTTGGCTACAAAAATCTTGTTGCAAGCTATATCCATCTCCATTTTGCATCTAATATGGCGGTTGCGGAGAGGTTTGTTGAGGCGCTTAAGGGTAATCCTTAGTCAAGCCATATAGCGCCTAGTAAGGCCTAAGTGGCAGGCTTGGAAATTTTTTGGTAAACTATTGATAATTGCAAAATAAAATCCTATGCACCTTAATACGCTTAATTATAACCCCCTCTCCCCCTTAAATGGGGAGAGGATAAAGGTGAGGGGAAGGTATTATATTGGAGGTTTACAATGGAGATAAAGATAGGAAGGGTTACCCACTATTATACCCACCTTGGAGTGGCCGCTATTGATATTCTTGACGGGATCATCAGGGTAGGAGACACGATGCACATAAAGGGGCATACAACTGATATGACACAGAAACTTGAATCTATTGAGGTCGAACACGAGCATATCGAGGAGGCGTCTGCAGGCCAGACAATAGGTGTAAAGGTGAAGGAGCATGTGAGGGAAAATGATATTGTCTACAAGGTAATCGAATAATCTATATCTGAGCTGAGCTGAAAAAAGTGGACACCAAAGTCTGGTAAAATACAAAGACGGAGATGTTAAGATGGAGAGGGTACCGAGAGGGGTATACACGAAGGAATTTAGGTGTGAGCTTAGCGAATTTAGAAAACGTGGATTGACTAGATCGTTTTTAGTGCCTTGTCGATCTCTTCTGCTATTCTTTTAGCTACATCGAGTGGGTTCTTTGCCTGTCTAATGGGCCGTCCGACAACGATATAATCGGCTCCGTTTTTAATGGCGTCATAAGGCGTAACAATTCTTGCTTGATCATCATTTGATATTTGAGTCCAAGATGGGCGTATCCCCGGAACAACGACTATGAAATCCTTGCCGAACCTCTCTCTTACCGCCTTTACTTCCTTGCCAGAACAGACTACCCCTGAACAACCAGCTCTTTGAGCAAGTTCGGCCCTATGAAGTACTAGTTTAACGGGATCTTGTAATTCTTCTCTTATCCCGATTTCTTTTAGGTCTTCTTCTGAAAGGCTTGTTAATACTGTGATCGCTAAGACCTTAGTTCCGTTTCTTACGCTATCAACAACTGCTATCAGCAATTTTGAGCCCTCATCGCAGTGGACTGTTATAAACTTAGCTTTGTGCATATGTGCCGCTTTTTGAGCCCCGCTAACGGTTTCGGGGATGTCATGGAATTTCATATCAAGGAATATTTCGGCATGGGTTTCTTTGACAACGGTTTGTATTGCCAATGGGCCTTCACTAACAAAAAGCTCTAAACCTATTTTAAAAAGCCCAACGTGATTTTTTAGCAAGGTGATATACTTTTTTGCCTCTTTTAAATTTGGAAAATCTAAGGGAAAGATTATGCGTTGATAAGGAAGGAGGGAATTATTTTTATGCACAGTTGATTTCCTCCTCTATTCTTCCAAGAATTAACAAGGTCTCTTAATATTATACAGAAAATTTTTTTTGTCAACGAAAATCTTGTTTTGGAAAGAAATATATTTTAGATTTTTTGTGGAAAAACTAACTAACTAAAGTGTCGTCCGTGGTTGGCATGTTTCCTATATGCATAACATTTACTTTCAAACTTATTCCACGAATGAATCTTATAACCGACCTATCAGGTTGTCAAGGTTTTTTCTGAATTTGTCACCCCCAGTTTCATGACAACCCCAAACTAAGACCAGGGAATTCTGAATGTAGATTTGAGGGTAATAGCTTGTCCCAGTATCCCTAAGTTTTTTACCATATTTACATATGGTGCGGGGCATGGTATCTTGTGATTTAGCATTGCATGGAGAGTTTTTTCATGAAGGTTAAAAATTGTTAAATGAGATCTTAAGACATAAAAAAGAGGAGATCAGGGCGAAGAGATCTGCCGGGGCCCTCTCTGAATTAAAGGCAAGGATAAAGGATCATCCTGTAACTATACCATTCGGCGCTGCCATTTCAAAAGGGGATACCGTATCACTTATAGCCGAGGTGAAGAAGGCATCGCCATCAAAGGGGGTCATCAGGGAGGACTTTGATCCTGTTAAGATAGCTAGGATCTACGAAGAGTCTCTTGCCTCTGCCATCTCGGTCTTAACAGACAAGGCCTTTTTCCAAGGGGACCTGGAATATCTAACCTTGATCCGGGAGGCCGTTAAGGTCCCTCTCTTAAGAAAAGATTTTATAATAGATGAATTCCAGATCTACGAAGCAAGGGCTTTTGGCGCTGATGCAATCCTCCTTATTGTTTCGATCCTGGACAAGACACAGCTTGACGAATATAAGCACCTCGCATATGAGCTCGGCCTTGACTCGCTTATCGAGGTCCACACTGAAAAAGAGGTTGAAAAGGCCATCTACTCTGATGCAGATATTATTGGCATAAACAACAGGGATCTTTCTACATTTGAGACAAACATAGATACAACAGCGCGACTGATAAAGCTGATTCCTGACGATAAGATTGTTGTCAGCGAAAGCGGGATATCAACGAGGGATGACATATTGGCGCTAAAAGACCAGGGGGTGGATGCCGTCTTAATTGGTGAGACCCTGATGAAGAGCGACGATATAGGAAAAAAGATTAAGGAACTCCTAGGGAAATGATTAAGGTCAAGATCTGCGGCATTACTAATCTTGATGATGCAATGGCCGCTGTTGATTTCGGGGCCGATGCCATCGGATTTGTCTTCTACAAGGAAAGCCCAAGATATGTTGAGCCTTCCAAAGCAGGAGAGATCATAAAAAGGCTCCCCCCCTTTGTAAAAGCTGTGGGGGTCTTTGTAAATGAAAAAGAACCAGAGATAAGAAGTGTTATTGAGAGTACAAGAATTGATATACTGCAACTCCATGGAGAAGAATTGCCAGGATTTTGTGTCCTGTTTAATAAGCCTGTTATCAAGGCGATAAGGGTAAAAGAGAGAGAAAGCATCACCTGTCTTGCCAATTACAATGTCTCAGCCTTTCTTCTTGACAGCTATAACAGGAAAGGATATGGGGGGACGGGAGAAGGATTTGATCTTGATATAGCAGTTGAGGCGAAGATATATGGGAGGATCATCTTATCAGGCGGTCTTACACCAGAGAATGTAATGGGTGCGATAGATAATGTCATGCCTTATGCGGTTGATGTGAGCAGCGGGGTTGAGGCATCTAAAGGAAAGAAAGACCATGACAAGATGAGGCTTTTTATCAAGAGGGCGAAAGAGGCAGGCTGAGGCTAAGGCCGAGGATAAGTGTTTCCTAAACCTTAACCTTAACCTCAACCTTCTTCTAGCTTATCTCATAGTCAAAAATAGATATCCCCCTAAGGCGAGAAATATCAGGTTTCCCGTCCAGGCCGCCAGGACAGGAGGGATAACGCCGCCATACCCCAATGATATTGCTATAGAATGGACTATCCAGTAATTAAAACCTATGACCATGCTGACGCCGATGCTCTTTGCAATCCCGATGCCCCTGCTGTTCCTCAGGCCGAAGGAAACGCCGATCATGGCCATGATAAAATTTACCAGTGGAAAGGAGATCTTTTCGTGCAGATTGACTTTATACCTGCCGGGGCTGTATCCTCCCGACTCTAATCTTTCTACATAGCTGGCCAGGTTTGAATACGTGGTATTGTCAGGGTCTATGTCTATCTTGCTGATTTCATCCGGTCTCCAATCAAGATTTATTGGCAGGGTCTCAAATGGCAGGGTCTCAATTCCCCCATCCTCATGGAATCTCCGGCTTACCCCTGAAATCAGGACCCACCTGTTTTTTTCATAACTAAGCTCTTTTGCCTCAACAATCTCAGAGATGGAAAACTTATCATCCAGCCTGTAGATAGCAATCCCGTACAGTCTGTTATTCTTATCTATTAACTGTATATTGAAGATTGAGTGATCTTTGCCGCGAAACCAGATCCTGTCCTGTCTGAAATATGCCCCCTTCGGTTTATTCTCTATAAGGACATCCTTGATAAACTCTGCCTTCTCATTTGCAGTCGGGATGGCTGTCAGGTTTAGATAGAGGAGCAGCAACGCGTAAAGCATGGAAAATAAAAACAAAGGCATGGATATCCTGTATACAGATATACCGCTCCCCTCCATGGCAACGATCTCATTGTTCCTGGAAAGGATACCAAAGGTGATAAGGATTGCTATCAGGAGGGCCGGCGGGGAGATAAGAGATATGACCTTAGGCAGCCTGAAGAGGAAATATTCAAGTACATCAAATAACCCGGCATCATGTTCTATGAAGTTCTTTATCTTGTCCAGGAATTCTATGGCCAGGTAAACAACTATTAATCCCAAAAGGGCGAGAGAAAATATCTTTATATATTCCTTCAAGATATATCGATCCAGAATGAACATAGGCCTAAAAGACCGGACTAAAAGACCGGACTAGTTGTTCCCCCTTCCTGTCTTAACTACAAGATACAATGCAAGGACAATGAACACAATATTCGGAAGCCAGGCGCTATTAACCGGGGATAGCACTCCGCCTGAGGCGAGGGAGTCACCTAATATAATGAGCAGATAGTATGCGACGATCATAGCGATCCCGATAGTGAACCCACCAAGTCTTCCGGAATATCTGGAATATATCCCCAGGGGGACACCGAGAAGCCCGAAGATTATAGATGCGAAGGGGAATGAAAGGTTCTTGTAATGTTCCTCAAGAAGCCTCAGGTATCTGCTATCTTTCCCGCCTGATTGGGCAATCTTCTTCTTTATCTCATCAACAGACGGTCTATCGGCCCCTCTCCCTTTCTTTAGCTCCTCTGTGAGGTCAAACTTAAGACTATAGGTAGAAAAAACCACGCGCTGATAGATACTGTCATTCTTTCCCCTCTTATTTATGCTCCCATCCTTTAAAATAAATTCGATACGGTTTGAGGCCTGCTCAGTAATAATGACGCCCTCTCTTGCTGCTATAAGGCTGGGGTTATTCGGGTCCCTAATATCAGAAATGAATATACCTTGCATGCTCTGGGGCGCCGGCATCTTGTCTATGTATATTACCATATTATTGATCAGGTCATTGAACTTACCCTCTTCCAGTCCTACGGTTATCTCCTTTTTCAAGATATTGAATGCGAGGTTCTTCATGGATCTTCCGCTCCATGGCTGCGCATAGAGGGATAGTATAGCTGTGGAAAGGTAGATGATTAGCGAAAATATACCCACTGGTATAAAAAGCCTGTATGGAGATATCCCTGAGGCCCTTATTGCCATAATCTCCCTGTCCTGACTCAGCCTGTTAAAGGCAGCTATGGATGAGATAAGTACGGCCATCGGCAAGGTTAAGACCAGAAAGGATGGGGTTATATATAACAGGACCCTAAGAATCGTCAAAATATCGACGCCTTTATTGATAAGAAGGGACATCAGCCGTAATATCTGGTTAGTCAGAAAGATAAATATGAAGAGGATCAGGCTTAAATAGAATGGGGGAAGAAGCTCTCTAAAGATGTATCTGTCTATGATCCGGGTCATTTATTTAAAGGGGCTTGCGTCGCCCCCTCCACCGGCAAAGCCGGATGGAGCCTCCCCCTCAACGCTCGCTTTGCTCGCTGGGTAGACACCTAATACCAAGTTGCGATCAAAGTGATACTTTACAAACCAACGCCCCCGCCTCCAGCACCCCCTCAACGCCCCCTCTTATCCCCCTCTTTACTCAAAGAGGGGGAAGGGGGAGTTGCCCTTTGGAAAAGGGGGATTTAGACTGCACCTTAGTATAAGAAGCAGAAGCTACCCATGGGCTTGCTTCTGCTTCTTATCTTAAAGGGATATAACTATATCACATAGCCTGCATAGCGTCAAAAGCATGGCTGTTTTTGACATATTAGCAGGCAACCCTTTACACAATTCCTGGAGATCCCGGAGTCCAATCTTATTTAATTCTAATTATCTTCTTGAAATTATTATAAAATTTATATATTATTTATTCCAATCGGTTTGGCATGGATATTGTATATGTCAATAACTCATGGTGTAGCTGGTCAGGGCTTCAATGAAAAAGGCCTTGGGATAATTGACACAATTATTGTCTGCCTTCTGATATCCATAATGTTTGTGGTTTTGATACCGAGATATCAGAGGATGGCCAGGGAGGCGAGGGAGACGGCATTGAGGATGGGGTTGATAAATATCAGGACCTCGATTCAGCTATATGTCATGCTTAACAATAAGCCGCCGGAGGACTTGAAAGAGTTGTTAGGAAAGAGGTATATTATTCCAACAAAGGAGGGAACGATATTTAATGATCAATACCTGAAAGGATTGGCCATGGACAGTGAGGGGTATCCTATAGACCCCTTCGGGAACAGATACTCATATGAACCAAAAGCAGGCAGGGTCTCATCCACAACAGAGGGGTATGAGAAGTGGTGAGAACGTTAAACATAAATCATAACCAAAACAAGGGAGGATAAAGGAATGAATATTCTAAAGAATGAAAAAGGTTTTACACTGATCGAGCTGGTGCTGATCGTTATAATACTAGGTGTTCTGGCAGCAGTGGCCACGGTACAGTTTGGGACTATTATTTCGGATTCAAAGAAATCGTCGATTGAGGCTGCACCAGCAGCTTTTAGCACCCAGCTTGCATTGGCTCTGAATACAATAAAGCAAAAGCCTACAGCAAATGCAACGGGTGCTAATAGTTTTGGTGTGGAGGTTTTTGATAAGGTATCCTGGAGCTCTTCCAAGGTTTCAAAGGGTAGTCTAACTTGCAATGCCAATGTTGATTGTACCTGGGTAATGCAGGTGGATGCATCGTCAACTTGTCAGGCTTCTAATGTTTATACTGAGGCTTCAGGCGCGATTGTAACAACGTTGACGGAAACGGGCTGTTAATTAGACTTAAGTTAGATTATAAATTTTATAGCAAGAAGCGTATAGCAAGAAGGGTCTGGTCTACGCTCTTAACAACTAAGGAGGAGAGCCTCCTCTCCTCCTTAGTTTGCTTTTTTTGTCCCGGAAATCCCCTTTTTAGAGTTGTCATTCCCACAGGACTTTAGCGGGAATCTGCCTCCGATAGATTCATTCGAGGGCATGGTTTTATTAACACCATATCCGTCCCCGAACGATTCTTATCGGGGATATAGTTCAACAAACCAGATTCCCGATTAAACATTTCGGGAATGACAATTACAACTCTGCGCTTCAATTATGCAATTGTTCCCCGCTTCACTGAATGGTTACTTGCATATGTGTTTTTTGATGCATTTCAAATAGGGCTATGGTATAATGCCTTTAATCTTACTGGAGAAAGATAAATGCCTCCTACATTAGAGGAGAGGGTTGCCTATCTTGAAGGAAAGGTAGAGGAGCAGTCAAGGCTAGGCTCTGAGATCAGGGAGATGATATCGCACCTTGACCAGCGATTATCATCAAGGATCGATTTCTTATCTTCAAGGATCGATGCCCTTGACCAGAAGGTCGACAGATTCAGAGAGGAGTTATTTGGGAGGATTGATTCTGTTGATCAGAAGGTAGACAGAGTCAGAGAGGAGCTATCAGGGAGGATCGATTCCCTTGACCAGCGATTATCTTCGAGGATCGATTCCCTTGACCAGAAGTTCTCGCGCTACTTCCTCTGGATCATCGGCATCCAGGTAACGATCTTTCTCGCAATTATCGCTACCTTCTTAAAGTAGGATCATAACCTTCATCATCTTTGCCTATACCAAGCTCATGAGCTGTTGTTTGTCTTCCTCTTCAGTGCTTTGGCTATATCTTTTTTTATAGTATAATTTTAATAGGTAGATAAAAGAGATAAAGGCTATATGCATAAAGATGAAAAAGGTTTTACATTAATAGAGCTTGTAATAGTGATAGTTGTATTAGGTATTATTGGTGTTGTTGTATCCCTTAACCTTGGTGGCTTAAGCAGTATCAGGGTAAACAATGCTGTGAAGAAGATGGTAGGTGATCTCCGCTATGCGCAGCAATTGGCCATAGCAACACAGAGCCGCCACGGGTTGACTATCGATTCACTCCAGGTATACTCTGTTCATAAAGATACCGGAGGGGTAGATACAGACATTAAAGACCCTACTAATCTGGGTAACGATTTTATAGTCAACTTTGACACCTATCAGCAGGGACAGCTTACTAGTGTACGGTTTAGCTCGACTACCCCTTTTTGCGGCGGATCTGTAATCGAATTTAACAGCATTGGCGCGCCAACAGACACAAACGGAACGCTTCTTGCCTGCACAAGCAGTATCGGGTTTTCTGGAAGCACTAGCACGATATTAATAGAACCAAACACCGGGAAGCTGACGTATTAAAATGAAAAAATCACGTTTCAAAGAAACACAAGGGATAATGAAAATAATCCACCCTCGCCCCCCTTTGAAAAAGGGGGGATGGGGGGATTTTCGATTGAATGATGAAGGTTTTACATTAGTCGAGGTGATCCTGATCATTGTAATCATGGCGATTGTGATCCCCGGTCTGATCGCAGGGGTAAGCTTTATGACAGGCAGCCAGGTAAATCTGCTAGGAACGACAACAGCGGCCAATCTGGCACAGGAAGAATTGGAAAATGTCATTGCCAAAAAGATGTCTAGCTGTGGGACTTGCGGCTATGCCAATATCACGGTGGGGGCCGGTACCTTTTCGGCAGTAACCGGTTTCCCAAATTACGAAAATAAAACCGATGTGGAATTGGTAGATTCTGGTCTGAATCCATCCGGAACTGATCAGGGCTACAAAAAAGTCACGGTAACAGTAAGGGCTGTCGGTGTAGGGCCTAGCGTGCCGAACGCCGTGCTGATAAGCCTCTTAACCAATTATTAGGTATGAGATGAAAAATGAGGGCGGCATAACACTGATCGAGATGGTTATTACGATCGTGCTGCTGGGGATTATCGGGATAATAACGTCAGAGGTGTTTCTCTATTCAACAAGAAGCGTACTTACAGGGGATGCAGTCCGTGAGGCAACGCAGGTAAACAGGCTTGCTGTAGACAGGATGATTCGCGAGATCCGAAATGTGCGCAATGATACCAGTGTTATCACAGCCAATGCCACCACATTTGAGTTTACAAATATAGATGGGGACACTATTAAATTTGTGCTTGCAGGTACAGACCTTAACCGGGTATATACTGATCCGCCAAGCGCTGCGGTTACGAATAAGCTGGCCACAAACGTATCAGGGTTGGTCTTTACATATTTAGATAATACCGGGGCTGCTATCGCCGGGGCCCCTATAGTAGCTCCTGCGGCAACCAATATCTGGTCTGTCCAGATCGCCCTTACGGTCGGATCAGGAGCAGAGGCCGTGCAATTTAGATCCCAGGTGCATCCAAGGGGTTTTTGATGGAAATTATGGATGTTTTTACCAAAAGAAATCAGAGGGGCGCCAGCCTGATCATTATCATTGCAATCATCCTGATTATGGGTATCATTGCCGCCGTATTTGTCTCGCTCATAAATACCGAAAGCTTTACTGCATTAAATCAGTCTGCGGGGGAAGAGGCCTTTGCAATTGCAGAGGGGGGATTGGAATTTGAGCAACGGAGCCTTGCGCAAAACCTGGATTGGTATCGGAGCACATCTGATCCTATCGCTACGACTACTAGGACGCTTGGCTCAGGCTCATTTGAGGTAAAAAGTAACCTGCCGGCGACGATGCTCAGGAGAAGGCTCCGTAACACAGAGCTCGCAACTATAAATGTTTATACCACCGATAGGTTTCCAGATGCAGGCACTCTACAGATTGATGATGACGCCGGCCTTGGCAATGGAGAGTTTGTGCAGTATACCAACAAAACCACAAATACATTCACGGGACTTCCCCTTACCCGCGGTGTGCTGTTTGTTGGTGGAACACTGGGACAAGGGGCTAACACCTTCAGCCGGGGAACCCGGGTCTACCCTGTAACAACCCTTGTTACGGCTCTCGTAAATAATTGTGCAACAATCCCGAATCCGTTTCAGATCTCAGCTCATCTCAAATTTTTAAGCGCAGGGACTATTAATGTATATGATCGTACGACTCTGGCCAGTGAAGAGATCACATACACCGGTTCAAGCACAGCCGGCGGTGTTATGACCTTGACCGGTGTGCAGCGCTGCCAGAACGGAACATCGGTGGCAACAGTAAATGCAGGAGATCCGGTTACGCCAATCTTCGTGGACGGCACATCGCCGGACTATGAGGCAGAAGCAACGTCAACAGGGACAGTGGCCGTAACCATTACAGGCAACGCCGTTCGCGTCATCCGAAAAACGGTGCAACGATAAAGAAAGCAGGTGCTTTGATGAAGATAAAACTGATTTCGGTCGTTTTTGCGGTCATCATCCTCGGGGCATGGCAGTCCCCGGCCGAGGCCGCTTGCACCTATACCGCTGTTCAGGTAGGCCCGGTGCCGTCTGAAGTTACTATGGGAGGCACTGCAACACTCACGCTCAGAATTACGAATACGGTTACCGTGGGTGGAGGATGCGCTGCCACCGACAGAATCTACCAGGTGCGATTCCAAATTGCCGGAACGCGCAGCACCTTTAATGTGGCCTCAACCGTTCCTCCAGCAGGCTGGAATACCGATCCCGGCAAGTCAACAACGACCCAAATGTACTTCATGGCCAATTCATGGGCGGATTCCATTCTCCCCGGCGCTTTCAAGGATTTTAACTTTGTCATCAATGCCGGCACCTCGACGGCGGATGTTACGGAAACGCTCAAGCAAGTACGCGCAAGGTGGACTAACCAAACCACGGCATTCCCTGCCCCCCCTTCCGAGCCGACACAGACGAAAAGCGTAAACTGTACTACCGCTGCATGCAAAGGGTCATGGACCCTCAAGTCGCTGTCAATGACCCTCGTGCCGTCAACTTTCAATGTCGGGACTGGCTGCACATTTACTCTAACCATGACAGTAACGAACAAATCAACATCTGCCATTACCGGCGTAACCTCGGTGACATACCCGCCAACACGGACAGGCGTAAGCGCCACAACCACCTCGAATCCTGGCACTTTTAATCTGAATGCCGGCGCCACGGGAACTATGGTCTGGACATACACTGCCGGCAGCACGGCTGGTACGCTTACTTTTACTGCCTATGCCCAGGACAGCGCGGGCAAACGCACATCATCGTCTGTAACTACTTCCCCTATAACCGTTTCCACGGGCATCAGTTGCAACTTCACCGCTGTAATTGCCGTTACCCCCTGCCTCTTTTCCGGCGATATGGCAACCTTTGTGATGACGGTGACGAATAATACGGGGAATACAGCGAGCAACATCGTGCCGTCGGCCCTGATGAGATTCGGCACGGCCGTTATCAGCACATTCACCGGGCCAAGTCCTGCCTCCATAGCGTCCATTGCCAACGGCGCCTCGGGGACTTTTACATGGACGGCCCCGGTAACTGGCAGTACGAATCAGACATATTATGTGACCGGCAATGCAACGGCGACCGGCCCTATTACGACAACAATTGCAACGTCCACTACAGGGAGGGTGGGCGGATATCCCATTACTGTAAGTCCGGCATCAACAAATGCCGGTAGCACGAATGAAGAATTGACATGGTCAGTTACGAACTATGGATGCGCAGACATAAATAGCGTTGCCATCACAATTCCGGGCGGATGGACATACGGCGGAGACAGCTATTCATTCATAGACCCAACCGGCTTAGCTATAGAAACATGGATTCCATCAGGCACAGTTACCTTTACTGCCGATGCGCCTGGAAACCGGATCGTTGCATCTTCTAACAGCGTAGGTGAATTCCATCTTGTTTTTTCTCAAACACCTTCAGCTACAGGAGCAAATACTTTCAATGTGATAATCACCGATGCCAGCGCAACGCCTAACATCACAACGGTCCCAACCACAGTAACGGTAAATGCCTTTAATAATTCCGTTCCGGGGAGCGGCAACTATACCTTGCCTGAGGTATGGCGGGAGAGTTATTGAGAGATTAAAAACAGATTGCCTCTATAGAAAAAGTGGTTATTTTGATATAGTAATTAATGAGAATATCTCATTTAGAATGGGGATGTATCCCTACAACGAACAAACCTGTTCCCGCAGAAAAACTTGCCCTATCATTTTTTTGTGCTATTTTTTTACTTATGAATAACCGGCCAATAAAGGTTGACCCACATGGGCTTTCAGGAGCGGATAATTCTTATTACAAAGTAGGCGGTCCAAATTATCCACCTGGGTTCGGATACGTCGCTTTTGGAGAAGGGGGCGTTGATGATGCTGAAGATGCGGACGTTATCCTTCACGAATACGGCCATGCTCTTCAGGATAATGTAACCCCTGGTAAATATGGAAGCTGCTCTACAGAGGCTGGAGCCATGGGTGAAGGATTTGGCGACTATCGGGCCGCAAGCAATAACAATACTACATTTGATCCTGCATGCATTGGCGAATGGGATTCGGTTCCGGGCTGCCTGCGAAGGGTAGATACTAAAAAACATTATCCGGAGAACACAATTAATGAATGTCATGCTGATGGTGAGATTTGGTCGGGAGCATTATGGGACATGTTTAACTCAATTGGTAAATTTAAAACAGACAGTCTTGTTTTATGGAGTCATGATATTATCGGTAAGAACACCTCGATTGAAAACCCTACTTTTTGCGATGGTGCAAAAGCTATTATTAAGGCAGATGAGCAAATTTATGCCAGTGCTAATAAAACCGCAATCATAGATATAATGGAAAAAAGAGCTTGCTATATTACAGAGAGGAAGGGAAAGCTTATGTTTTGTGAAACATCAGACAATAAGTGTGGACAATTACGCTTCTTTCACATGCTGTTTGACCGTGTCCCTCATCTGTTCAGGAAGGCCATGTCGCCTTTTAAGTGCGCCATACTTTTCCTCTAAATTTCTGAGGCGCAGCATCATATCAAATGGTATTCCATGTTCGCTGCAGACTTGTTTAAGTAATACATCTTCATGGGAAAGCGCCTCATTTTCTTTTTCATCCGGCATAGGTCCCTCCTCATATACATGACTCCAAATCCTTTCTATTAAATCCACCGGCTGCCCTTCTTGGGCCCAAATCTCACCGATAGCAGCAAACTCATCACCTTCTATCAATGTGATTTTGGATGCTTTTTGTGCCTCTAAGACTCTCCGGAATAAATCTCTCCTTGTCGGATACGTAAAAGGGCCAAGGCCATCATCGCCATTTCGCCTTTTATTCATTCTGAGTGATTCTTGATCCCTTACCAGCTTAAGATAATTTCGTAATTCCAATAAGGGGTTGTACTGTTCCTCACCATCATCAACCAGCGCCTCCATGGATTTATCTTTATCCACCACTGTACAGACCCAGCATCCAAACCTGCTCTGACCGCATGGAGGGGTTGTAGTATCAATAACCATTGGACACTCACCACCATTGGCTCTCCTATAAAGTGCTACCAGTCCTTTGTTGTCGCCTTCCCACGGATTTTTAACTAGAATTAGGTATTTCCATACATCCTCATTTGAGAGATGTTGGATGGGAGTATAGACCCAGGCCTTCGGCAAATCTGAGTGAGTCCGGAATCTATTTCCCTTAATATGATATGAAGCCATAGTTTGAGCGCGGCCTAACTTCTTTATAGCTACATAGACAATAGGCTGGACAGCATAACCTGGGCGTTACCAAGAATCCTTTCGATAAAATCTGGCTGCTCTTTAATGTAACGATCAAACTCCATACCCAGGAGGCTGTTTCTAATTTCAAAAGTATTCAGATAGAACCCAATACAAAGAAACAATAGGTACCTGATATAAATAGAATGCAAAAGATCTTTGATTATCAATCTTTTGCGGGAGGCCAGATCAAAGGTCAAAGGCTTGGCAAATCAGTGCCGGCATAAACTGCTCATAGATTATTGCTTCATCCATTCCCCCACGGACCCTCCTTTTTGTGATTTGACAGGAATAGAAATCATTGGTACTCTATAAGTGCCTACAATAGGCACACATTTATGAAATATTTTGATTGGGATGATGAGAAAAACGAGCTTCTTAAGAAAATGAGAGGAGTGTCATTTGAGCAAGTTGAACTGGCAATAGCATTGGGTGATCTGGTTGACCGGGTTAAACATCCGAATCCGGCAAAATATCCCAATCAGAAGGTTTTTCTGGTAAGGATAGAAGATTATATCTATTCTGTTCCATATGTAGAAGATGACGATAAATTATTTTTGAAAACAATAATACCAAACATCAAGGCAACAAAAAAGTATTTAGGAGGTGAAAAATGACAAAGGCAGCACATTTAGATAAAGACAAGAGGGCATTGGCACAATCACTTGAAAAGGAAGATTGGGTTTCGGACCTCACTAAAAAAGAAAAAAAGCAATACGAGGAATATGGCCGCTATAGCCTGAACAAACAAAGGCGAATCAATATACGAATGACTGAGCGGGATTTAAAGAAAATTCGGGCGAAAGCAATCGAAGAGGGGATTCCATATCAATCCCTTATCTCAATGCTGATTCATAAATACAACGAAGGGAAGGTATCAATTAATCGATGAATGCCCAACAAACTGTACTGCGGAACTGTCCTGGTGGCAAGTTAGGAGGTAAGACCCCTTACCATCTCTGCCTCCCTATTCCCTCCCCTTAATTAAGGAGTCCACCACTGACGGATCGGCCAGCGTTGTTGTATCACCTATTGCGTCTACCTCTCCCTCGGCTATCTTTCTTAAGATCCTGCGCATTATCTTACCGGAGCGGGTCTTGGGGAGGGCATCTGAGAACTGTATCTTATCCGGTGTGGCTATAGGGCTAATCTCCTTCCTCACATGGCCTATCAGGGTCTTCTTTAAGGAGGCAGAAGGCTCATTTCCATTTTTTAATGTAACAAAACAGTAGATCCCCTGCCCTTTAACATCATGGGGAAAACCTACTACTGCAGCCTCGGCTACAGTCTCATGGGATACCAGGGCGCTTTCTATCTCAGCGGTTGCGAGGCGATGACCTGAGACATTTATCACATCATCTATCCGTCCCATAAGCCAGTAGAACCCATCCTCGTCAATCCTGCACCCGTCTCCCGTAAAATATTTGCCCGGAAACTTGGAAAAGTAGACCTTCTTTATGAGTTCATTCTTTTTGTCACCATATACACCACGGATCATACCTGGCCAGGGCCTTGTGATCGCAAGACTGCCCCCCTCATTTACATCTGCTGCTGAGCCATCATGTCTCAGGATTTCAGGGAAGACGCCAAAGAAGGGCCTTGAGGCTGAGCCGGGTTTTGTCGGGATGGCGCCGGCAAGGGGTGTAATCATAATCCCGCCTGTCTCGGTCTGCCACCAGGTGTCGACTACAGGGCACCTCTCCTTTCCGATTACAAGATGGTACCAGATCCATGCCTCCGGATTAATCGGCTCACCTACTGTACCGAGGATTCTGATGCTAGATAGATCATGCCTGTCTGGCCATTCATCCCCTAGTCTCATCAGGGCCCTAATGGCTGTGGGGGCAGTATAGAATATGTTAATCTTATTGTCTCCTACTATCTTCCAGAGCCTGTCAGGCTTAGGATGGGTGAGAACGCCTTCATACATAAATGATGTTGCCCCGTTTGATAATGGGCCGTATACAACATAAGAATGCCCTGTTACCCAGCCTATGTCTGCCGTGCACCAGAAGATATCCTTGTCTTTGACATCGAATATCCACCTGAAAGAGATATTTACATGAAGTAGATATCCTGCTGTAGTATGCAGGACCCCCTTCGGTTTACCTGTGCTTCCGCTTGTATAGAGGATAAAGAGCGGGTCTTCTGAGTCCATCTCAGCGGGCATGCACCTATCGGTGATATCAGAGGCATTCATCTCCTCATGCCACCAGTAATCCCTTCCAGGCTTCATATCAACCCTGCTGTTACCCCTGTTATAGACTATCACCTTTTCTATGCTCTTTAAGCCATCCGATAGCGCCTTATCTGTCTTGTTCTTTAAGTCTACAACCCTCCCTCCATGGAACCCTATATCCGATGTTATAACCATCCTGGAATTGCAGTCCAGTATCCTGTGCCTTAAGGCATCTGCACTAAAGGCTGAAAAGACAACCGAATGTATCGCGCCGATCCTTGCACAGGCCAGCATTGCAACGGGAAGTTCCGGGATCATAGGCAGATAGATAGTTACAACGTCCCCCTTTTTTATCCCATGTTTAATTAGGACATTGGCGAAACGACAGACCTGCGTATGAAGCTGCTGATAGGTCAGGGTCCTTTTTTCTTTCTCATCTTCCCCCTGCCAGATAATAGCGGCCTTATTCCTCCTCCATGTGTCAAGATGCCGGTCAAGGCAGTTATATGAGATATTAAGCCTACCGCCCTGAAAGAATCTAAGATATGGGCTTTCGGCGTCTCCAATCTTGGAAAAATCATATTCTAAAACCCTCTCCCATTTCCTAAACCAGGAGAGGCTCTCTTCTGCCTGCCTTGCCCAGAACCCTTCAGGGTTATCTATTGATTCCCTGTAAAGCTTCTCATATTCCTCCATGCTCTTTATATAGGCGTTCCTGCTTAGCTCCTCGGGAGGATAATATATCCTTTCCTCCTTCATCATAGACTCTATCTCCTCCCTCATATTACCTCCTTATCGTCATTTGGTATGCCATAAAACCTGTTTATCATTTTATTAAGTCTTTCATCAATTAGCATAACGAAATATACCAGATTTGAAATATAAAGGAAAGCATTCCGTCCGGCATGGATACGCCTCCTGCCAGAAGGTTATAAAAAAGTAGAACCGGAAACATATTCATTTCCGGCCATGGAGCCATACGACTATTAGGTGTCCTGTGATAGAAGGCTGATTATTTCGTAATAACCTTGCTCAATCCTAAAGATATACTTTAAATCAAGGCCCAGGGCATGGCAGAGGATGATCCTGTTTGCACCGCCTTGGGCTAAGATCACGATCTCCTCTCCTCCCTGTAACCCGGGATGATCTGCTCCATTATCTATACTAAGTTTTACGGGCTTGAAATCTTTCCTTAAGATGTGCTATAAAAATAGTCGCTATGCATATCTTTAGAAATTCATTAATAACTTTCCTCCTCTTCTTAGTGACCACTTCCATCGGCTGCGCCTCCTTCCAGTTTAAAAGGGAGGTAAACCAGCTAATAGCTGGGATGTCAAAGGATGAGGTCCAGGCCAAATTGGGATCGCCTACCGGGACGGAACGAAGACAGATAGCAAACAATGACTTAAGGGAGATCTGGATCTACCATGTCCCCCGCTTAAACCCCTTAACCCCGCTCTACCCGGACCTATATATACTCACATTCAGCAATGGAAAGCTCTTAGGCTGGAATTTGCCTAATCCCTATGATCCTAACCTGGTAAGTCTTCTACCCCCTTCTTCCTAAAATGTTCCACGTGGAACAGATGCGAGGGTAAATGGGAAGGATTATAGCCATAGCCAATCAGAAAGGTGGGGTAGGAAAGACGACCACTGCCATTAATCTTTCTGCCTCCCTTGCCGTTGCGGGTAAGACCACTCTTTTAATTGATCTCGACCCCCAGGGAAACGCAACAAGCGGACTTGGGATCAGCAGGGAAGAGAAGAGACCTAGCATCTATGACCTTTTGATCAGGAAAAAGGGCGTAGATGAGATCATCTTAAATACAGCCACAGAAGGGCTTCAAATGATACCCTCAGGGATCGATCTTGTAGGCGCAGAGGTTGAGTTAATTGATATGGACGGCCGGGAGACTGTCTTGAAGGGGTCTATCTCGGATATCAGATCGAGATACGATTTTATACTGATCGACTGCCCGCCTTCACTCGGTTTTTTGACAATAAATGCCCTAACTGCTTCTGATTCAGTGATGATCCCGGTCCAGTGTGAATATTATGCCATGGAAGGCCTTGGTCTCCTGCTGAAGACC